>JAUWPC010000117.1 GCA_030611815.1 Desulfobacteraceae bacterium | reverse complement strand
CTTGGTCCATAAAAAGGCTGTCATCTAACAGATTCCCCTTAATAAACCGCGCCGCTTTTCTGACGTCAGCGTTAAGCTGATAAGCATCCCCTTTTGGTTCAAAATAGCGTTTTCTAAAGGACAGATCATCGCCCCGGAAAGACCCTTTGGTATAAACCCCTGATTTAGCCCTGCCGAGGGCCTCCTCACTTATATCCACTCCATCTATATGAAAGCGATCTCCTCCAATACCCCCATCCATAAGGGCCATTACAATGGAGTAAGGCTCCTCTCCCGTGGAGCATGGAACGCTTAACACACGCAGTCGGTCGCCCCTATGTTTTGGCAGCCATTCCCCTGTAACGTAATTAGAGAGAAAAGCAAATGAGTTCTTGTTCCGAAAAAACCATGTCTCCGGCACAACTACTGCTTCTATCAGGTTGCCCTGTTCCTCTTCGGACGTCTTCACAAAGCCAAGATAGGCCTTGATGTCGGCCAACCCGCATTCAGCGACGCGAAGGCGCACTGCCTTGGCTATGACTTCAGGGCCGATTGCGTCTACACATACCCCAATCTCTTTTTCAAGCAAAGATTCAATCGTCGTCAGGGACATTATTGCCACCTTCGAGCATGGGCAGAAATTTAAAGCTGTTCTGCAGGAGGTCCAAATCGATATGTTGAATCATCTCCTTGTTCTCCATAACAAAACCTCCAAGGTAGGGAGCTTCCTGCATGCTCAGCCCAGGCGATACAAAATCATCTTCAGATTTCTTTACTGCCTCGGTCACCCGTTCCGCCATAAGCCCAAGAATGTAAGGGGTATTGTCGTCTCTAACATAGTCCACAAGGATAATCCGTGTGCTTAGCCGCATCTCACACGGTCGTCCCTGGATCAGGGTACGTAAGTCGATTACAGGGACAATAACACCCCGGTAATTGAAGAGACCGGCAAAGTAATCCGGGGTATGGGGCATCTCCTTGAGCTTCACCAACGGGGCGACTTCCCTTACCTTTTCACATTTCATGGTATACATAACGTCGCCCAAATAAAAGAGCAGTACCAGCATCCCCTGAGGCCCCCCTTAGGATTGTCGATTGACGATTGATGATTGTTGATTGTACCCGAATTCCAAGCCTTCCCGGGTCTTGTCATCCATTCCGTAATCCGACGATTTCCCGGAGCCGGAATTCATAGAAGAGGGGTTGTTCCAATCGCCAATCGACAATCACCAACCCCATCACTCTACCTTGAAGCGTGATACCTCGTCCTGCAGGCCTCTTGCGGCCTCATTCAATTGCTCAATAGCGCCATAGGTTTCGCGCAGGGAATCCATTGTCTGCTGCATCTCTTCGCTTAAATTTGCCATAGAGAGATTGATTTTTTGGGCGTTTTCCGACTGCTGACCCATGGAAACATTAACATTCTCAAAGCTGGGCGACAGAGCCTGAACCTGCTCAATGATCCGGGCCAACTGGATACTGATCTTTCCGACGTCTTCTGCGCTGTGATTTACTTCTGCTATGAACTTGTCCATTTCCATAACACCGGCAGAAACCGCAGATTGCATCTCCTGGACCATCCGGTCAATATCCAAGGTGGCCACGGCAGTCTGGTCCGCTAATCTCCGTATCTCCCTCGCCACCACATTAAACCCCCTCCCATACTCCCCCGCCTTCTCCGCTTCAATGGCCGCGTTCAGGGAGAGGAGGTTGGTCTGGTCCGCAACCTTTGTAATGGTTGTTACAACGTTCGTGATATTTTCCGCTTTTTCGTTGATAGCCTCCAACCTGCCGGATATCGATTTGGAAGCGGCTTCCATACTTCCCATAGCCTCCTCCATGCGCGCAAGGTCTGTTTGGCCCTTGCTTGCAAAGCCCGCAGTGTCTTGGGACATTGATGCCACTCGGTCCATGGTCTTTACTAATTCTGTCGCGACTTCAGAAATCTGCTCAACTGCCTTCACAACCCTGTTGGTGGATTCCACCTGGTTTGCCATGGTAGTCTCCTGCTCTTTGGCAGTGGCAGCCAATTCGGTTGAAGAAGATGTAACCTGGATACCGGAGCGCTGGACCTGGCCGACAACCTTCCGAAAAGATGTGGCCATCCCATCTATAGCCCTCAGTAGTGCCCCGATTTCGTCTTTCCTCCTGGTATTAATGCCCACAGTAAGGTCAAAGTCGGATAATTTATGAGCAATTTCCGAAACATCATTCAGAGGTTTAAGGACCAATGCCCTCAAGAAGAATATCAGAGATACAACCAAGGCCAGAAGTATGACAAAAACCCCAATAGTCTGGCTTGCAATAGCACGATTAAGCTCAGAACGAGCAGTGTTTTCAAAGATCTCTGCCTTGTCGGAGGCCTCTTTTTTCAGGGTTTTGATCTTTTCCTTTAGTAAGGTGTCAATGTAGTAAACCTGAAAATTGCCGATTTTCTTTGCATCTTGCATGCAATCTACAGAAACCGACAGGCTGTCATTAAGTTTCAGATCTTGAGGCAGTGTATCTCCTGTCTTAATGCCGGAGTTTCTCCAGGCAGCGGCAAAAGGCTTGCCCTTCTCGTCCAGGACCTTTATAGCCACTATTTCGGGGTAATTCATATAAGGGCGGAGAGAATGCTTCAAACCGTCTTGATCAAGGTTGTATAGATATGTGGCCCCAATGCCACTGAGGATTTCCGCGTTAAACTTGACGTCTTTCCTGAGTGATTTTTTTTCCTCCTCCGCTCTGTCATCAATAAAGTGGTGTATCCCTGATAAAATTTCTTCGGTAAAGCTATCAACCATTCTTATTTCGAACTTAATCAAAACAAACCCGCCTAATAAAACCAGGGTGCACACAATACCGCAGGCAGATGCCACTATCTTTGTTACTATGCTCCAATTACGCATGACTTTACCCCTTAATCTCTTAATCTAATCCCTCAATCGTAACCGTGAACGATTGAACCCCTGACCTGTAATATATTTCTCCCATATTTCATCATAGCGACCGGTTTTACGCAACTGTTTCAGACCCTCATTAAAATCATTCCTGACTTCTTCATCAACAAACGCAACGCTAAAGGGCGTTGGAGGAAAGATATGCCAAGTGTCAATAGGCTGAGAGGTATCCACCATATCGTTGCGCTGGCGGTGGTAGTAAAAAATATTCTTATCTAAAACAATTGTGTCGACGCGATTGCTGTATAGTAAATTAATCTGGATCTGTTGTTTGGATATTTCTCTATACTTACGATTTTGCTTTGCCATGGAAGCAAAATCTTTTCCCAAGTATCTGGTTGCATCTTGAAACGCGAGGACGCTTTTCCCTCTGAGATCATTGACGTCCTTGATATTGAATTTATTCCCTTTCAAACTGATCACAACATTTTCACAAGTAATATGCTCATCAGAATAAAAAGCCTCTATGCCAGAGTCAGGATTGATGGTCAAGGCCCCATCTACAGTCTGATCCTTAAGCTCCCTCTTAACACGCGCAAACGGGACATATTTTGGTTTGATCGTATACCCCTTATTCTTAAGCGCCTCTTGCACAATATCGAGTTCTATCCCCGACTTGGTCTCCGGTATATTATATGGAGGTATGGCCAGCCCGACTGCCAGAGTTAGCTCTTTAGGGGCTGCAAACGAAGGAGAAGAAACAAGAGCGACGACAAAGATCGATGCCAAAACAGCGTATATGAAACGTCTTGAGATCTCCATGGAACTACCCTATGATTGATGATTGATGATTGAATCGGAAACTCCAGCCATCCAGTGGTCCCCGATTTTCACCTCAATTCACCCCGCAATCCTACAATTTCCCACCCCCGAAAAGGGAGGCGCTTGCAATCGCCAATCGACAATCAACAATCATCAATCCAGTCAGCTTACCTTGAAGCGGGAAACCTCATCCTGCAGATCCTGAGCAGCCTCTCGCAGATATTCTGCTGCAAGGTTAAATTCCCGCAAGGCCTCCAGGGTGTTCTGGGTTATAATGTTCAAATTGTTCATGGTCTCACTGATCTGGCCGGCGCTCTGGGACTGTGCCTCCATCCCTTCATTAACTGTTTCAAAACGGGGGGGCAGGGTACGCACTCTCTCCATGATACCATCAAGTTGTTTCCCTGTCTTGTTGATTTTATCGACAGCAGAACTCACTTTCCGCGAAAATGCATCCATTTCAGTAGCCCCGGCCGATACGGATGCCTCCATCCTGTTCACCATATCCTCAATGTCCAATACGGCTACGGAGGTCTGGTCTGCTAATCTCCGAATCTCTCTTGCTACCACGGAGAACCCAAGACCGTATTCACCGGCCTTTTCAGCTTCGATTGCTGCATTAAGAGATAGCAGGTTGGTCTGGTCAGCAACCCTGGTAATCGTAGACACAATAGAACCTATGCCCAGGGCGTTTTCTTTGATTTCCTCAAGCCTTGCAGAAACTGATTCTGTTCCATCCAGCACACCCTGCATTGACATCTCCATCTCTTCTAAGCCTGCCTGGCCTGACCCGGCCAGATCTGCGGTCTCAGACGCTGCCGTTGCCACCTCATTCATGGTATCAGCTAAAGCGCTTGCTGTCGCCGAAATCTGTTTGGAGGAAACGCTTGCCTGATTGGTGGAAGTAGCCTGTTCGCTGATTGTAGCCTCAATCTGTCTTGAGGAAGCGGCTATCTGAGTTGATGAAGAGGCTACCTGGGTTCCGGAGCGCTGGACCTGACCAAACAGGGCCTTGAGATTTTTGTTCATACCTTGAAATGCATCTAACAACCGCCCGGTCTCGTCCTTATCCGAAGGGCTGCTATGCTCTATGATAGCCAAGGATTTGGATGCGCCGGTTAGATCCCCTTCTGCAATTTCCTGCGCAACATCTGTCAGTTTGCTGATTGGGTTGCATATGCGCCTCACCATGAACACAGCAATAAGAAGATATAAAATAATCTGGACAAAGATGACAATAAAGGCTGTGTACATATTTGAGCGATTGAGCTCGTTGATGTGTGCATAGAGCTCCTCATAGGGCGCCAGAATGCCGAGGGCTGTTCCGGTCCTGGTGACAGTGTAGAACAGCAAGAAATTGTTGCCGTGTAGAGAGAGTGGGTTCACGACAACTTCTCCAGGCCTCACGTTTTTGACCTGTTCGAGTTCCTTTCCCCAGTCAAGATCATCAATTCTTCTTAGAACTTTGGACGGATCAGCGGGAAATGATATCAACAGACCGCTTGAAAGATCCACTGCAAAGGGAAGAGAGTTGGGTGTGACAGTCATCCTGGCCACCATCTCCTTTAAATCCTCTAAGCTGAAATCAACGGTGGAAAGACCTATTAGTATGCCCTGTTGGTCATGCATCAACGCATCGACGGTAATCATAAGGGCTTTGGTTGCTGCTTCGTCAAAATATGGATCTGTCCAGTAGATCCTGAGGGGCCTCTCCTCTGCTCTGTCCCATTCCTTTGGAATGGCAAGCCGATACCAGGCCTGGTTGTGGTAATCATAGGTAGTTGTGTTCAGGTCCCAGGTAAAAAATACCTGGTCATTTTCCCTGTAAACATAGGGCCCATAATGTCGCTTTTTGTCAAACAGGACGTAAGGTTCATACCACAGACCGCCCCCGATCGCTCTTGGCAGCTTTTTAAAGTTATTGACCAGATATTCCTTAATCTGTTCGGTAATATCCTGGTCTGTTGCCTTGCAGATTGCAAAAAAGGCCTCCCCCGCCGTTGCAAGGTCATCCGCATTCCTTTCCATGAGAAGCATTGCGGATTCGATTCTCTCTGCGTTTCTTCCGATAAGCGCCTTAATATGGTTCTCGGTTTCAAGTCGCAGACTATTTCCGATAACCCTGGCATTATAGATTAACAGAATACAGCCCAAAAGCGAAGCGAGCGTAATAATGCCAACCATAAAAAGGATCTTTAGCCTTAGAGTGACATTCATACCACAACCTTCTCCTGACAAAACCCCATTTTTGTCACGAAATTGTAAAGGAAACTCCAACTTCCAGGTTAGGAAAGACCATTCTCGGACAGACATCTCCCCTTTGCGATCATTGTCTGAGCCTCCTTAATGCAGGTTCTTATGCTCCGGCCAGAAGGACTCTGGCGCGGAGGATTACTGGTTCGCGCTGCCGGGTCAGCAGCAGGCTATCTCCCTAATTTCTTGAGCATCTTCTGCACATCAACATCAGAGGTCATCCAGTCAGAGAGACGTACAAGCTTTCCACCCTCTACGCATTTGGCCAAAAACAGGGAGCGTGTCCCCTGCCTCTTGTTCGGACCATAGCTGACTTTCGGGCCGATGCCCTGGAAATCCTTGATGGAATCCATGGCCTTGACAAAGTTGTCTGCCGTGAGATCCCTGCCGCATCTCTTCAACCCCTCCACCATCGGTTCCACAAAAAGAAATCCGGCATAAAAGAAGATCCCCCACCGATCCTCGGGAGCGAATCTGTCATGGGCCGCCTTGTATTTTTTCATGAGCGGATTCGGGGAATCAGGAAGGTCGCCAAACGAAGGGAGGACCACATCCTTGAAAAGCCCTTTGCTGATCTTATACATAATAGCCGCGTCACTCAGAACGCTTGCGCTCATCCACTGGGGTTTGAAGCCCATTTTGGCGGCGGTCCCTAAGATGATGGCCCCCTGTTTGGGAAGGAGCCACATTAAAACACAATCGGGCTTCGCCGCCTTCAGCTTCATGCAGTGGGAACTAAGGTCTGAATCCATAACTTCCACGGATACAGACGCCGCCAGTTTCATGCCCAGTTTTTCAAGGGCATACTCGGCGCCTACAAGTCCTTCCTTGCCGAAATCGTCGTTTTGATAGAAAAAGGCGATCCTCTTTTTGCCTAAGTTTTTCACTGCGTAGTTGACCAGAATCGAGGCCTCGTCAATATAAAGGGGGTAAACTGCAAAAAGATATTTTGTGGGGGGATAGGCCCAATGGGTTGACCCGGAAGCAGGCCCGACCCAGGGCACCTTCTTCTTGTTCAAATACTTCTTGACGGCCATGCCCGTTGAAGTGCCTACACCCGAGGCAAATGCAAAGACCTTCTTGTCCTCCACAAGTTCTTTGACAATGGCCTTGGTCCTGGGCGGCATATAGCCGTCATCTCTCAGGAAGTATTTAATCTTGCGTCCGTGGATACCTCCCTCAGCATTGATCATATCAAAGTAACACCCCGTACCCCGGGGTATCGCACCCCAGAGGGCGGCTGGCCCTGTCTGAGGCCCCCATTGTCCAATGCGAATCTCCGTATCAGTGACACCCCTTTCAGCCCACACAAAGGACGTCATCGCCAAAGAAACAAGCACAGCACAACCTAACACCAAAACCCAATTCCGCTTTTTCATGGTACACCTCCTTGTCAAATTGGTTATTGGTTGGAAAACTGAATTTTACCCCAATTTTTCTGTGGAATTAAAACAGAAAAGGGAGATCTGCATCCTTGACTTATTAAACTTAGATAAATTGAGTTGGTGGGTCAAGATAAATTTTTCGGCAGGTTAGCGAACTAACTGCAACATGCAGGAAAAATAGAGGCCTTTTGAAAAAGGCCATCTCGGCGCAAAAGGGCGTAATCGCGGGCGAATTATCCGAAACAGCGCGCGTCAAAAAGGCCCAGAGATTGGGTACAGGGGCCTATTATTAAAAAAGCCCCTCCGATTTCGAAGGGGCTTTTTTGGAATACTCTTGAAACAATCTACTTTTTCACTATCTTTCCCTTTTTCATCCCGACCCAATCCTTGAATTTATCCCACGAATACGGGGCCATTAGGTTAAGCTTACAATCCGCTTTTGCATCAGATTCCATGCTCACCGCTTCAGCGGTGTAGACCCCCGGAGGAATTGTCGGTTGCGTTATAATAATGGTGGTCTCCATCTTCTTATTGGAGCCTAATTTGGCCCTCAGCAGCTCTGTCACCTTGACTAAGGTGCTTACCTTGGCGGTGAAGCATCCTTTGCTGTCTACGTCGGCGTCGGCAATGGGAACTTTGACCTTCTCACCTTTTTTGTCGACTCCTAACAGTTCAATAAAAACCGAATCGTCGGGCTGAAACCCCTTTCCCATGAATACAATGGGGGTGCGTGTAACAGAAACCACCCCAAGAGTGACGGCCCCGGGTTGCACTACCACCTGCGGCCCCTTGATATTGGGATCAAGCCCCCCTGGCGCAGTGGCACATCCCATAAGCAGAAAAACAAAAAAACCGAAAATCAAACCACCTTTCAGAAAACCTTTATCTGACAGCCATCTTTTCTTTGCGATCATTGTCTGAGCCTCCTTAATGCAGGATCTTATTCTCCGGCCAGAAGGACTCTGGCGCGGAGGATTACTGGTTCGCGCTGCCGATCAGCAGCAGGTTATCTCCCTAATTTCTTGAGCATCTTCTGCACATCAAGATCAGAGGTCATCCAGTCAGAGATACGTTCGATCTTTCCCCCTTCGAGGCATTTGGCCAAAAACAGGGAGCGTGTTCCCTGTCTCTTTTCCGGACCAAAACTGATCTTTGAACCGATACCCTGATAATTTTTGATGCTGTCCATGGCCTTCACAAAATTGTCCCTTGTCAGATCCCGACCGCACCTTTTGAGCCCTTCCACCATCGGCTCAACAAAGTAAATCCCTGCATAGAAAAAGGCTCCCCACCTATCTTTCGGGGCAAATTTCTCCTGGGCCTTCTTGTATTTTAACATAAGGGCGTGTTTGGAATCGGGAAGTTCGGCAAAGGAAACAAGGATCACGTCCTTGAAAAGGCCCTTGCTGATCTTATACATGATAGGGATATCGCTCAGGGTGCTCGTGCTCATCCACTGGGGTTTGAAGCCCATTTTGGCGGCGGTCCCTAAGATGATGGCCCCATGTTTGGGGAGGAGCCACATTATGACACAGTCGGGCTTCGCCGCCTTCAGCTTCATACAGTGAGCACTGAGGTCCGTATCCATGGGCTCCACAGATACCGAGGCAACCAGTTTCATGCCGAGCTTTTCCAACTGCGCCTCAGCGCCATACAAACCCTCTTTCCCGTAATCATCGTTCTGATAAAAAAAGGCTATTCTCTTCTTGCCCAATGTCCGGACAGCGTATTTAACTAAGATGGACGCCTCGTCAAAATAGAGGGGGTAGTCGGCCCAGAGATATTTGGTGGGAGGATAGGCCCAGTGGCTGGAACCGGTTGCAGGCCCGACCCAGGGCACCTTCTTCTTGTTCAGGTATTTCCTAACAGCCATACCTGTTGCCGTTCCCACACCGGAAGCCAGGGCAAAGATCCCCTTGTCCTCCACAAGTTCTTTGACAATGGCCTTGGTCCTCGGGGGCATATAGCCATCATCCCTCAAGTAGTATTTAATTTTTCGGCCATGGATACCTCCCTCGGCGTTTATCATGTCAAAAAAGCAGCCAGCTCCCCGGGCCACTGCACCCCAGAGGGCTGCAGGACCGGTCTGTGGACCATACTGACCGATACGGATCTCCGTATCAGTGACTCCCCGTTCAGCCAATGCAGAGGGAGCGACCGCTAAGGACATGAGCACAGCACAACCCAACACCAAAATCCAATTCCGTCTTTTCATACCTTTTCCTCCTTATTTATTTTGGTTATTTGTTATTCGTTATTTGTCATTTGTTATTGGCTATTAGTAGTCAGTGGTTAGTCGCTATTGGTCAAGTTTCGGGTTTCGAGTTACAAGTTGCGGGTTTCAGGTTGCCGGTATTAAACTTTAAGCACTTCTCTCTTGGGTATTGGCTTTTTACAATCATCAATCAACAATCAACAATCATAAAATCCCCAATCATCCCTGCTTTCTCCCATACATGGCTTCAAT
>JAUWPC010000029.1 GCA_030611815.1 Desulfobacteraceae bacterium | reverse complement strand
TCTTGTAGGCAAAATAAGCAAACATTACACTTTTCGGCGAATTGGCCTTTATGAAATCGTCAATCCCGCTGGCAAAATCGATCATCAGATAGATTGCTATAAAAATAAGCTGGCATATGATCAGAAGTTTAAAAAACTCCCTGATGAGATATCTCGCCAAAACACCCATTTTATTAGAACCTCTGTCTGTAAGTGATCTAAAGTGATTTAAGTTAACTAAAGTCTAAGATAATATTTAAGATTTCCAAATTGTCTAAAGTCCTCGTTCAAGGCCTTGGCTACAAGTGCGAGGTTCATAATCATACTCGTAATCTTAATCATAATCATTTTGAGTAGGATTATGATTAAGATTACGATTAGGAAATGGGGAAGTTATTTCATCCCTGATCCTTGGTCACTTCACCTACTCCCGGGTGGATTCAGGCGCCGCGGCAGCAGGAGCAAGGGAGGCGGTGTTACGGCCTTGTCCGGCCAGGGCGCCAGTCCGGTGAGCTGGAAAAATTCCTCGTTGCCTATCATAACATTGGTGCTGTTTGCGGCCACCGGGCGAAACATGCCCCAGCGACTGACCTTGGGCCAGTCACCAGGGCGTATATTTACGAGGAGGGGCCCCTCTCTCGCAAGGCGTTTGAGGCTCTCTTCCCCCTGAAGAAAAGAATCCTTGTGATCCCCTATGGTACTCCCGAACCTCAGCTCACCAATGTTGTCCACTAAGATTGTCCGTCGGTGTGTGTAGAAACTCAATCCCTGGTCGTAATTTCGCCATTCGGCTATTTTTATCTGGGGCGGCAGAGGGCCGGGCATGGCCTTTATAAACCCGCCCACCTTTCTGTAGTTAGCCACGATCGGAACGATCATAACCATGGAGGGCATAAGCGCGACCAGGACAAGACCCGTGGCGGCCGGAATCAGTCTCCGCTTAAAGGTTGCAATGGCTAACATTACGCTTCCAAACAACAGTGCACACTGGGCGGCTCTGACAGGCCAGACCAATGCACTGGCAGGAAGCATATCCTGACTTTGAGCATAAAAGGAGACGACCGGGATAGGGATAAGGAGCAGGGCCGCAGTGATCCCGGCACACCAGCGGGCCGAAGACCTTGTTAAACCTCCATTGGTAAGGTGCGATGCGATCAGCAGGGCCATTGCCGGGTAGGCCGGGAGGATGTAAGGAACGAGTTTGCTCCGGCTGAGGCTGAACAGCCCCACAACGGCCACGACCCAGATGATCAGGAACAAAACTCCTTCGGATTCATTAGCTTTCTGATCCCCGTTTGTGGTCTCGCGTAAACCTCCTCTTCCACCTTTTTCTCGATGGAAATTTGTGGGGAGCTTAATGGCTCTTGCAGCGCGCTTGAACGCATTTGCGATGGCAGGGAAAAAGAGGGCGGTCCAGAACAGCATACCAGCGGGAAAGATGACCAGGAAGTACCAGAACGGTCTTGAGTGTTCTTCAGCCACCAGACGACCGAAGTGCTGTACGACAAAGTAGAAATGAGCAAATTCAGGGTTGAGAGAGCTCACTGCGAGATGCCAGGGGAGTACAATTAGGGCGAAGATCAACAGCCCGGGGAGCCATGCCATAGCTCGGAGTGCGTTGAAGTCTCGCCTTACGATTATAAAGACGAAGACAATCAATCCTGTCAGGGCAATGGCGGCAATTCCTTTGGTCATGCAGGCCAGGCCCATGCACATCCAGGCTGCGCAAAACCAGAGCCGCTTGATCTGTCCTGCCGGCGCAGCATACCCTAACCACCAGGCCCCCCAGGTGGCGGTGAGGAAGAGGCTAAAGAGGCCATCGATTATCGGCAAACGGGCCAGTATCAGAGGGACCATGCTGGTAAGGTACACCCAGCCAGCCATCACACCGGTCCGCATCCCGAAAAAACGCTTTCCCAATGCCATTATTAAGAGAACCGTAAGGAAACCTGCCAGGGCGGACACAATCCGGACGGCCCATTCATGTTGCCCAAAGAGAGCCATTGAGCCGGCAACAGCCCAGTAAAAGAGGGGGGGTTTTTCAAAGTACTTTACATAATTGAGGTGGGGGGTGATAAAATCCCCGCTCTCGAGCATCTCACGAGGGATTTCCGCGTAACGCCCTTCATCGGGGTCCAACAGAGGGTATCCGCTCAGGCCTACAAAGTAGATGACTGCCGCTAATGTTAGGACAAGAATCATGCTAACTTTGGATGAGTGCTCTCCTTCGGCTTGCGACCTATTTCTTGACAAGTCGAATGATCTCCTTTGATGTGTACTCTGCCACATCGGCTAATCCGTCAAGGGGCATAAAAGACAAGGCATTGGCACAAAAAAGAGATGTGACAGATGCGGGGAATTCGTCGTCAGGCAAATAGAAGATGTAGTAAAGGGCAATTTTAGGAAGAGGGTAGAGGATAAAAGAGAAGTCTCCGTCATGGCCATTTTCTCCGTCAAAAACCGCTTTGATCTCCTCTGCCCTTTCTTTTATCAATGGGACATAGGGGACAAGCACCCTCTCGCTGTTAGCGGTGAAGGCGCCTTGATAGGGCATGCTTCCTTGAAAGTCTTTGAATGACTTAAAGGGCTCAAGCTGAAGTTGCTCCGGGTTGGCATGGAGCGCATAAAGGGAGACGATCAGGCTTTTTGGATCAATACCCGCACTATGAGATAAAGTCACCTTTTTATGATCAATAGAGCAATCTTGCCCAAAGGCACGGAATATAAGAGACTCACCTCTCCTTTCTGCACCAAGAGATCTGTGTAGACGGGAAGGTGGTTGAGAAAAAAGCTTTGAAAGATTTCCCTTTATGATCTTCTCATAATTTGTGGTCATGAGAAATGCCTCCTTAGTACCTAAATTTCAAAATCCCATCGTGTTTGCGTAGGATTTTGGTTCCGGCTTATCCAAAATAGCTTGAGGACATTCTTTTAATTCCTCAATTCCTAAATTTGCAATTCCGGTTTATCCGGGTTACGATATAATTTACCACAGATTTTTTATTGTATGATAAAGTAACTTCTGGCACTCGAAGATGACCTCATTGAGATACTTGTCCCTTTTCCACCAGTTATCTCCCTTAAAATCAGAATACTGGGAAGGGGAGATTATGATCTCCAATTTTTTCCCGTCAAAGACCTTCTTAAAAATCAAATAGGCGCGTCTGGCACTGGACGGGGATGTCACAATGATTATGGACCCGTACCCTTTTTCCATGACCACTTCCCTGACCTCTTCGGCCTCTTCCTGGATGCTGTCCACAGCATTTTTACCTACTATAAAAGCAGATCCTGGAACATTTAGGCTCTTCAGTGTCGTAATAAAAAGCCCGCTCGCTTCAGGGTAGCGGCCTCCTTGCGCCTTAAGAATCTCAAGACCATCGGGAGGGGTTTCTTCAGGTATAAAGATGCGGGGGGCTAAACCCTTCTTATAAAGCTCTGCAGCCATCAGGCTCTGTTCAAGAGGGCTGCCCGGTGTACATACGATCAGGTCTGCCTTTTTCAGGGGATGCTCAAAAATCAGATAGTTTCCGAGAGCGGTCAAAAGGGGCACACGGTAATAAGAGATAACCATATAGCCGATAAACACGGTAAAGAAAATCCATTTTACAATGCTCTGGCCTTTAAACCGCCTTGATTCGGGTTCTATTGGCTGACCGTCTACTAATTCTGCCTCCCGCTTCTCGCTAAAATCATCCGTTCGGGGTTGTTCTTTCGAAACCTGGGGCCCTATCCATTCAGAAAGGAGAGAGGCAGCGTCCTTATTGTTCCCGGCCTTCTTCGTTTTTAGGCTTGATAATGACACCTTCATTTTGCACCTCTGAAAGTTTGAGTTAATATCTGCAATGCCTTTATCAAATCATATCAGATTTGGCCTATTTAGCCAATGAAATACCGAAGGGTTCTGTTTTTCCGGTGATGGAAAGGGCCGGTGAGGATATAAAATCGAAAGTCCACATAAAGCACCTTTGTTTTTGCAAGGACCCGGGTCGAAAAATTTTGTTGACTGAAAAACACAATTTTGATAAAATTCCTATCTTTATCAGTGGTCCTATCTCGAATGGGACAGGTGGCCTCCCGCTGACAGCGGGATTAACCTCCTAATCGTAAAAATTGTTCCTCGGTAGTCCCGCCATGTGGCGGGATTGGTAGAGTCCCGCTGTAGCGGGATTAACCACCTTGTTGAAATAAAAATTGTTCCTCGGTAGCTCAGTTGGTAGAGCGGGTGGCTGTTAACCACCTTGTCGGCGGTTCGAGTCCGTCCCGGGGAGCCATAAGAATCAAGGCTCAGCCTTCTCAGGCTGGGCCTTATTAGTATGGAATGGATCTTGCCTTTCTGGGTTTATATACTCCAAAGCCGAAGTACTGATCGGTTCTACTGCGGTCATACGAGTGATTTGGATCGTCGCTTAGCCCAACACAACGATCCAGATTATCGTTTATCCAGAACCACCAAAATCCTTCAAGGACCCTGGGAGGTTGTTTGGACAGGGGAACATCCTGACCGGGGTAAGGCTATGAAACTGGAGAAGAAAATCAAGAAAAGAGGCATTAGTAGATTTCTGAAAGACACTCAATAGGTAGAGCCCCGCTGTAGCGGGATTAGCCTCTTAGTCGGAATCCGGTTGAGCTTTTGCAAAATCACGCTGAAGGCGTGATTCGAGTCCGTCCTGGGGAGCCAACGAATTTATCGAACAATTGCAACTGTTTCCACCAATTTTAGGTATATTTTACCATTGAAAAAGGCGGGTTTATTTTCCCGCCTTTTCTTTGTTATTACAGTCTGTTACGTTGCGTCAAGCTGTTTCTTCCATTTCTTTCAGCTTTCGCATGGCAATTTTTTTGATGAGTTGTTTGAGTCCTTTCAGCTTTTCAGGGGGCATGGGACTTACTTCGTTCACTTCTATCTTCAGTGGTTCTTTCCATCTGGCCATGACGACTCCCTCCCGTGCTAGAATTAGTGTGGTTCTTAGTATTATTACACTGAAGAACGATCATAGAACAATTCTTTTTAGGCAAAATATTGCACAATAAATGCTAAATCTTTGCTGCTTTCTATATTATTTTGGATAGCTTTTAGCGCTCTTTTTGGCATTTTCTTCTATATGCTTATCCCTTTGACACAGGTTGGACAAACTCTGCTCGATTACATGAGATTTTTGCGTGGCGATGCTGAGTAGAGTTTGAAAGGCAGCCATAGGCGTTTTACGGCGATTAAATCGACATTCTGGTAATGATTTTGGGTTCATAGGTCGTGGCATAAAATCAGCTTGTCAGAACAATCACCCTGTGCCAAAGGGATAAGCATATTCTTCTATTTTAATTATGCCTCTACCTTAATGCCCACTCTTTAGCTTTTTCATATTTTCCGTACTCGGGTGCCATGCGTAGACAAACTGAATCCGAATAATACTGTTATCTAGATCGCTATCGCCAAACACATTGGAGCTGAACCCAGCACGTATGGCAAGGTTGTCTACCGCTTGATAATTCAGGGTAAAGCCAAGATTACCGATGTTGAGACCCTCCCCCACGTCAGTGCCATTGATTTCGGACTGGAAACCTCTGCGGTAAAGCAGATCCAGGGAACCAAAAAAACTGCTGGTAAAGTCATGGGTCAGATGTGCTTCGAGTTGCCACATGGGATCATTTTTCAATTTCTCCCCCAAAAAGTTGCCATTGTCAGCGAAAAGCCAGACAGAGGGGGTCACTTCAAGGCTTGTCATGTGGCCGGGGTCAAACACACCAAAATGGTATTTGAAGGGAAGGGCGATACGGCCATACCAGCGGTTCTGACCCATATTCACCAGTTTGTCGCTGTTGTACTGGCCGATTGGAAACGCCAACAACCCTGCAGCATCGAGGGTCCAGGTCGGTTCGTAGTTCAACAGATCGACGCCACTCCTAAGGGGCGGGGTGCCAAAGAGATTAACCACAAGTTGCGCGTTGGGGTCAGCGAATCCGGAGGCGGACTGGCTGAACGAACTGCCTGGTGAGACTCCCGGGGGCAAATACTGAGGTGGTATAAGATTGGTGTTGACATCCGCATCGACACTGCCCCCAGCGATGTTAACGGCAAGGAACGACGGCCGATTGAATAGTGTGAAGTGGGGGGCCCAAGTAGCGATAAAGATATTGGCATCGGCGTCCGAGTTCGGATAGATGTATGCGCCCGGGTCGAATTGTTGGCTGTCGGAGGCGTTGACATTAAAGTGCAGGTACTGGAAGGAGACCCCCTGTGTACCACTTCTCCCCTTCCAGTAAGCACGGGCACCATCGTCAACGGCAAGGGTCGGCCCGCTGAACGACAAAATGATAGCCAGGGCTAGAAGAAAGGCCCACAACCGGGCTTGTCTGTTTCCTGTTTTCATAACTGTTTCCTCCTTATTTACCTAGAAGTTCCTTGAGTTTTTCATAGGGAATCGCTTCCACACCACGGACAGGCGGGTAGTTATCAAACTCAGGCACCGGATCGGGGAGCGCTTTTCTACTTGCTTCAAAAGGGGATCTCTCTCCAAGGACCACCCCGTTCATCTTCACATACTCATCCCACAGGGCGATAAGCACCTTCCTTTTCTCAGGGAACTTGTCGGACAGGTCGTACTGCTCACCAGGGTCCTCGGCAATGTTGAATAGCTGCCAGTCCCAAGTACCGAAAGGTCGATAGTGCCAGCTTATCTTCCAGTCTCCCTGACGAATCGCCCGGTTACCGAACACCTCCCAGCCCAGCCAGTCATATGAGGTACGGGGTGATTGTATCTTGCCCTCGATCATTGTGACCCAAGACTTGCCCTGCATGGGAGCCACTTTGTGCCCCTTATATGTAGCAGGATGTTGACAGCCGGCCAGCTCAAGCAGCGTCGGAGTAATGTCCATGACATGGAGAATGGCCTCTTTATTTAGTTCACCAGCGCCCTGCACGCCGGGACCGCTGACGATGAGCGGGGAGCGTATTCCACCTTCTGTGAGAAATCCTTTGTAAAGCCGGAAAGGCACCGAAGACACTTGCGCCCATCCCGGCCCAGCCTCGGCGTACGTACCCTTGCGGCCAATGTAATTGTGCCCGTTTTCCGCAAAATTATTCATGGCATGGAGAAACCCCAAGGAGCCCACTCGCCCTGCCAGCATTGCTCTTAAGTCGTTTCCTTCAGCCCCGTTATCTGAGAAGAAAATAACGACAGTGTTGTCGTATTCGCCGATCTCTTTCAGATACTCGAATACCCTCCCGATCTGCTCGTCCATATATTCAACCATCGCGGCGTAAAGCTCCATTTTCCGCCCCAGCATCACGCGCAACGCAGGCGTAAGTGCCGTGGACCTCGGCACAAACCACAGGCGGTCAGCAGTATTGACGCCTTTATCTACGATGCCCAGTTCCTGCATGCGCGCGAGGCGCTTCTTGCGGATCCCGTCCCAGCCTTCATCATAGCGGTTCTTATAGCGGCGCAACCAGTCATCCGGCACATGCAGCGGACCATGGGGGGCTGTAAATGCCATGTAGGCAAAGAAAGGCTTGCCATCTTTGCGGCTCTCATCGATAAACTGGATCATCTTGTCGGTGTAGTTCTTCGTGGAGTAGAAACCTTTTGGCAGTTTTTCAAGAGGGCGCCCGTCTTCTGTGTACGGTGCCTTGGGTCTCTGCCATTCAACGTTCCACTGGTCGTCGAAGTGGCTCCCCCCGCCCGAAAGTAACGAAAAATCACGCTCGAAACCGCGAGCGTGCGGAATTTCGTCCGGCTTATAACCAAGATGCCATTTCCCGGTCATGTAGGTGTGATACCCGCAGTCACGCAGGAGTGAGGCAACCGTCACCACACGCTTGTTGAGTACGCCCTCGTAACCGGGTTTTCCCATCTGGTTGGGATTGGTGAACTCGCCCATGTTACCCAAGCCGGCTACATGGTTGTCCGTTCCCGTAAGGAGCATGGAGCGGGTGGGCGAACAGGTCGGAGACACGTAGAAATTGGTGTACCGCACACCCTTCTGAGCGAGATTATCCAAAACCGGTGTGTTGATCTCGCCCCCGTAACTCCCCAGGTCCGAGTAACCCAGGTCATCGGCTACGATCAACAGAAAGTTGGGGCGTTTATTTTTCTTAGCGGCCTCAGCGGCTCTCGTAAAAAGGCCTGAAAGGGTTGAAGTGATGCTAAGACATAGCAACAAGGCAATTATGCTCGCACTTTTTAAGAAAGTGCGTCGAGCTATAATGGGGCGGTTGTCCTGATTTTGTTGTTGCATGTCTGTTCCTCCTATTTCTCATTTGATCTACCGGAAAAACGCGTTTCTCCTGCAGCCCCATCAGAAGAACCACCGGAGAAGTGAAATTTTAACATAAAAATTGGTTGCTTAGAGTAATATTCGATTAATCTTGACCAATGACATTTCAAATGCGGTTAAGGCTTCTCGACCAGCTCATAAACCACTTGGTTTCCCTGGTAATAGGGGCGATAATAAGCTCTGTTGCAATTATGGTATTCCACACCGCCTACTACCATTTTGGAACACCCCGCCGGTAAGGCGTTCACTAGGGTGCCATATGTAACTACGGCAGTCCGTCGGAGAACTCTTCGTCTCGTGCGACGACGAACACCTCCAACGCTTCCCGGGGTGGCAGGCCGTCCTATCACGGCTTCTGCGTCTTTGACTAAGAAATTGGTGGAGATATCGACCACGGGAAAATCAATGACAAACATAAGGGCTAACAGGAACAGTAAGGTTGGTCTTGGCCACGCCCTCGAAAGCTTTTTTTCTGTGTAGACGTCCATAATCATACTCCCTTCTTTTGGGTATCAGTTTTCAGCAGAAAGAAACTCGATCTTTTGAGCGCCTTCTGGTGTTACAAAGGTGAACAGGCTATCTTTGAATTGAGGAGATACGTTCCAGTTGGTCACAAAAGCAGTGAATTGGGGGGCGCCCGCTAACCACTTGCTGGTAATAATAAATTTTCGGGGAAGGGGTTTGGCGTTGTTTTCGATCCAGATCTGCCAGTCGGTCTCCTCCCCTCGAAAGGCGAGATGATGACATTCAACTCCGAGGACGGTACTCAAACCCACGTAAAAGCCAGACTGCACGTCTTGGATCAGGATGTCATAAGAGTTTCGATAAATCAGATCAGCTATGGGGGCCACCAGCCCTACGGATTCTTCCGCAAGATCAACGGCTGCCTCAATATTTGAGGGGGCTTTGATAGTGGCATAGTAGTTTAGATTTTTGGTTAAAAGCGTAATGGACTTACCATCATAAAAGAATTCCTGATTAAATCGATCCCCCCTCATGTTCGCGCGGAGCCTGTCGGGACGTTTTACGAATATGTTGCCGGAACGCCCCATCTGCAACTTCTGACCGGACGAAAGCAAAATGTCGAGACTGTTTTCGACGTGGACGGAGAATTGCAGAAGGGTATTCAGGTGTTCGCTCATTTGCCGAAGTATGGTATCGGCCTTTGGGTCAATTGTTTGTTGTTTTTCTTGGCCCTCACTCAGAGCCGGGAAACTCAGTAGCAATAGACAAGAGCCATAAAAGAACCACGTTTTAATTTTTTGCATAATAGTTCCTCCTCAAAATAGCGTTAATAATGACGCAATTGTGATATGATCAGCCAAAATCCACGGTCAAAAAACAGCGGCTAAGAAATATGGTGCCATCACCCGTCCTTTCTCAGGGAGCATCTTCGAGGAGTAGCCGAACAAATGGTGAAGCCCCTCGAACCTCTACTCCCTTCTCAACTGTCATCCGAATGACCTCCAGTCCCGTGGCATCGGCGAACAGAAGGTCGGATAGGTCCAGGACAAAGGCTCCTTTGATCGGGTCACACGCTTGCCTGAACTGGGCGACCGCGCGCCCGGAGAGACGGCCGGCGACATGGACAACGGTCTCGGTCCCTTCGGCTGTGATGTCGATGCGGATTTCCATGGTACAATAAGTATGGCAAGATGCGTGCCGTCAGATACATACCTGTGTATACGTGGTCTATCTTATTGTTATCACTGAAAGGTTGCTGACGCTATCCGGCGGCTACCCATAAAAATTAGGTCTTGCCGGCCGATTGGGGTCACTATTTCGGCCATTTCAGTTGACATTTCGGCCAACATCGTCCACACTCTCAAACATGAAAAAACAAACGAAAGAACTCAGCGAGTCCTCGCGCTTTTACCGGTTGATCCAGAAGGTTACAACGCGGCTCGTCGGTGCCCGGGGCGAGGAAATCGACTCGGCGGTGGATGACTGCCTGGCGCGTATGGGAGAACATTTCGGGGTGGAGAGCGTCTCGTTGGGAGGGATTTCAAAGTCGGGGAATCTCACGCCCGCGCTTCGTGTGTGGGGCCGATTACCTCCGAGGGACAAGAGCTTGGCAGTCGATCCCCCTCCCGGGCCGAAGATGGCTGCCCAATTTTGTCGAAAGGGCTCGTTCGTTTACAGTCGTCTCGAGGATCTCGATGAATTTCCACAGTATCGGGAGCACACTCGACGGATGGGCGTCGTGGCGGCGGTCTTCTGGGTGCATCGTGATTTGGGATCTCATGTTGAGGGGATGGCGATTTCCTCTACGAATCCCAAGGTCTGGCCGGATGACATCGTCGAACGTCTCGGTGTTGTCGGTGAGGTTCTTTATAACGCCCTGCACCGCCGGCGCGCGGATCTCGCACTGCAGCGCTCCCACGACGAGATCCGGAGACTGAAGGATCACCTCGAAGCCGAAAACCTAACATTGCGGGAGGAAATCAGAACCTCTTTCGAAGACAGTGATCTCATCGGTAAGAGCCACACGTTCAAAATCGTCCTACATCAAGTGGACCAGGTGGGACCCACGGACTCGACCGTACTCATACTGGGCGAGACTGGAACCGGTAAGGGTCTCATCGCCCGCCGGATTCACCAGAAGAGCGGGCGCAAAGATCGTCCCCTGGTCACCGTAAACTGTGCAGCGCTTCCTGCCACACTCATCGAGAGCGAGTTGTTCGGACATGAAAAGGGTGCCTTCACTGGCGCTGTAGCTCGGAAGATCGGCCGCTTTGAACTGGCAGACGGGGGCACCATCTTCCTCGACGAGATCGGCGACCTGCCCCTTGAACTCCAGGCCAAACTTCTCCGGATTCTGCAGGATTACGAGTTCGAGCGGCTCGGGTCATCAACCACAAGGACCGTGGACACGCGGGTCATCGCGGCGACCAACCGGGACCTGGGCCCGATGATCGAGCAGGGTGGGTTCCGCGCTGATCTGTACTACCGATTGGGCGTCTTTCCGATCCGAATTCCCTCGCTTCGCGAACGTCGCAGTGATATTCCTCTACTCGTCTGGTTCTTCATTACAAATCTGCAAACCCGCCTCGGGAAGACGATCGAAGCAGTTTCCCCACAGGCGATGGATGCCCTGACCTCATATGATTGGCCGGGTAATGTTCGGGAGCTCCGCAATGTGGTCGAGCGCGCCATGATACTCTCCCAGGGCGCGAGGCTCCAACTGGACGAGGCCTTCCCAGGGTACCACAGAACCACGCGTATTTCCGGCGGGACCCGCGAGCAACAGAGCGAAAACCTCGAAGACGCTCAGCGCGCACACATCATAAGAGTGCTGGAGGATTGCGGCTGGAAAGTCCGTGGAAAAGACGGCGCAGCCGAACGTCTCGGACTCAAACGAACCACGTTGCAGTCGCGAATGAAAAAACTCGGGATTCGGCGGCCGACGGCCTGAAGACCTATTAGACACGGCCTATCGTTGCGAGCGGAGACTACCAGTGAGCCCAGCCGAGACGGGTAGCGGTCAATACATTCTATTGTTATCCGGTCTTGATTTTTTTGTTGTTTTGTGTCTTTTTTTGGTATAGTTTTGGGTTGTAAGATATTGAAATTAATGGACCTGCGGTTCAAGTCCGTCCCGGGGAGCCAGTAAATCAAGGCTCAGTCTTTCTCAGGCTGGGCCTTATTTGTATGGAATGGATCATGTTCTGGGTTTATATACTCAAAAGCCGAAGAGGCGTCACCTCTCCCTGCAAAAATCCATATCTGATTCAGGTTTGTATTTGACTCACTGATTTGATTTCGCTATACTTTTCACTCATTTTGCCCTAAAATAAATTTTTTGAAAGGAGGATAAAATGTTTCAGATATTAGACGGAAGCGAAGGCAATGTGGTGGGTGTTGAGATTAGCGGTGAGTACACAAAGAAGGATGTGGAAGAACTGGAAAAGATATTTGAGGGCAAGGTTGCCGAAGGACATGAGCGTTTAAATCTTCTGTTCAAGATTGACAATCTGAACTTGGGGAAGATTCATGTAAGTGCCTTCATAGAGGACTCCAAGTATGCACTGAAGCATATGGACCAAATGCGTCACCTCGCGGTTGTAGGAGACAGTAAGCTGGAAAAGGTCCTTGTTGAATTGGACAACAAGCTGTTCGGAAAGAAGAAGGAGGAACTCATTGAGAAATATTTTAATGTGGCGGATATAGACAAGGCATGGGAATTTGTCCGCAGTTAAAGAGGATTCTCAGGGGGTGGAATTCCACCCACCTGAATTTCCCCATTTTCAACAATCGCTCTGCCCTGGATAGACCTGTGGAAATCATATGGGGTGACCTTTGAAAAATGCTCAATTTTGTTCGAGTTCAAGGAAGGCGAATATTTTAACCACAGGAATACATTGAGTATTTCGAGGATTAAAATCTGAGCCTAACGCAGAAATCGGGCAAAAGGGGGCGTTTTGCAAAGGTTTCATGGGGCTATCCGAGGTAAGGCTTCCCATAGGCACCATAAAACACCTTTTCATATTGCAGGTCTTTTTTGCTTCGAGGCGGCTTTTTTTGATCGGGATAACCGATGGCGATCATGGCCTCCACTTTTAGGTGCTTCGGAATGTCAAGAATCTCAGATATATAGTCATCCGAAGGCTTGACGTCGCTGTGCATCCTTTCTCTGATCTGTATCCAGCAGCTTCCGAGGCCCATAGATTCGGCTGCCAGATGGATGAAGATGGAGGCAATGGATGCATCTTCAATCCATACACTGCTTTTTGCAGGATCCGCACAGACCACCATGGCTAATGGCGCGTCCTTTAGAAATGTGGCGCCATGGGGTTTGGCCTTTGAAAGCTTTTCCAGCACCGTTCGGTCGGTAATAATGATAAACACCCACGGGTTGGACCCCATGGAGGAGGGGGAGAGAAGGGCCGCATCAACCAGCATCTCCAGTTTTTCAGTTTCCACCGGTTTTTTTTCATATCTTCGAATGCTCCGGCGGTTTCGGATGAGAGAAAAAAACATAAAAAAACTCCTTTCTTCAGACCTCATTAAGTGGTCGAATAGTTGAAAGGTTAATTGACGATACTGAGTTACTCCTGACCATCTTTTCTGCAAGAGCGATATGGCAGGAGACATAAACACAGGTCGATATCGTTTAACGCTCGCAGTTATCCACGCATTACCCATATAACATGATCGATGATTTCGTCTATTCTTTTCCTTGACAGAGAGCCGATTTTTTCCTTCAGTCGGCTTTTATCAATAACCATGACGTGTGTTCCCCTTGCCAGGCTTGGTCTCGGAAGATTTGCTTCGCCTTTCTTGAGCATGACATTGCCGGGGATGTGACTATGTTTTGTTTGTTTAGTCAAAGGGACAACCAAAGCTGTATTAAAGCGGCTTCGATTGATGGCGTCTCTCTGGATTATTACCACCGGTCTCGTGTTTTCCGGCTCAGATCCTTTTGTCCGGGAAAGTTGTGCCCAAAAAACATCACCCTGGGAGATTACCATTTTTCCTCCGATCCATGAATAGCGCTGATGTTAAACATCTCTTCAGCGAGGCGCCTCCCCTGAGATAATGACTCGGCATCACCATATGCTTTATCGTATATTCGCGTGATTTCTTCATCCTCAAGTATTTTTAATCTCTTATCCATCTCTTCCACGATAAACCGGCTTCGTGTCCGCATCGTTTTTTTTGCCCATTGGTCCAGTCTTTTTAGGAAGAGAGGTGGAACGGTTATGGCAATCTTCTGTACCCCCATTTTATAAGCCTCCTTAGTATGAATAAAAAATATGATTAATTATATATATTATCGGTATAGATGTCAAGACAAATTGAAATCGTGGGTGAAAGCAAGATTTGACTCGATTATCGTTTCTCAAAAGCATCTTGCAGATCGTGATACGAATAATGCCCACGACTTCACTCTGCCGGTCAACCATGATAATCTCCTGCCCAAAGGTCCCTGAAGGTTAGGTTGTAAAAGAGATTATGTGTTTCCCCTTTTTTGCTTGTTGTATTGAAAAAGCTTTGTCAGTATGGCAAGATTACGCGCGGTTATCAAACCAAGCTCCCATATAAGAGAGTGGCGTAAGTCGCCTGATAGATGCCGGATTGGAATATGAAAGGGGCTAAGAGGAAGTTTTTCCTGAGGAACAAGGGAGCACACGATGAGTAGGTCAAGAGAGATTCTCAAGAGCGTATTTGGGTTTGATGAATTCAGGCCGCTTCAGGCAGATATTATTGAAAGTGTCCTGGGAAAGAAGGATAGTCTTGTCATCATGCCGACGGGCGGTGGGAAGTCTTTGTGTTACCAGATACCCGCCTTGATTTTTCCAGGGTTGACCATTGTTGTTTCCCCCTTGATCTCGTTGATGAAGGATCAAGTTGAACAGTTAATCCAAATGGGCGTTCCTGCCGCGGTTTTGAACAGCTCGTTAAGCCTTGAGCAATACCGACGCAATGTGGAAAAGGTAAAGCAGGGAAAAATTAAACTGCTATACATGGCGCCGGAGGCCCTGTTAAGGCCGAATATGCAGAGCCTGCTCTCCTCGCTGACCATAGACTGCCTCACCATTGATGAAGCCCACTGTATTTCCGAGTGGGGCCATGATTTCCGTCCGGAATATCGGCAATTGGTTGAGGTCAGAGAGCGTTTTCCCGATGCTGTATGCATTGCACTGACAGCCACGGCAACTCCCAGGGTGAGGGAAGACATCAAGAATAGTCTCCGGTTCAAGGCCGCAGACGAATTTTTGGCCAGTTTTGACAGAGAAAATCTCCTTATCCGGGTGGTCTTCAAAAATGAGCCTTTTGAACAAACAGTTCACTTTATTGAAGGGTTCCCGAAGCAGTCCGGGATTATCTACTGTTTCTCGCGCCGGCAGGTGGATGAGCTTTATGGGGCGCTTGAAACAAGGGGGTTTTCTGTCAGGCCCTATCATGCCGGCATGTCCGACAGGGATCGAAACCAGAGCCAGGAGTTGTTCATCAAGGATGATGTGCAGATTATGGTGGCGACCATCGCCTTTGGCATGGGGATTGACAAACCGAATGTCCGCTTTGTTGTTCATTATGATATGCCCAAAAACATCGAAGGCTATTACCAGGAAATCGGCAGGGCAGGGCGGGATGGGCTCCCGGCAGATTGCCTGTTGCTGTTCAGCTACGGGGATATCCAGAAGATTAAGTATTTCATCAATCAGAAAGAGGCCCATGAGCAGCGTGTGGCAAATATCCATCTCAATGCACTGGTAGGGTTTTTAGAAACCGAAGCCTGTCGCCGCATCCCCCTTCTGCGCTATTTTGGGGAAGAGTATCCCGGAAAAAATTGCAGTATGTGTGATAACTGCCTGATAAAAGAAAAGGATCTGAAAGATATCACCGTTGCCGCCCAAAAATTTCTGTCTTGCGCAAAGCGGACCGGTGAGCGGTTTGGGGCCGGCCACATTATTGACGTGTTGCGTGGGTCCCAGGCAAAGAAGGTGCTGAAGTTCGGGCATCAGCGTCTTTCAACCTATGGGATTGGAGAGGAATTCTCAAAAAAACAATGGTTCCATCTGTCCAGACAGTTTATCCAGAAAGGGCTTATGGCTCAGGACATGGAATTTGGAGGTTTGAGCCTCACGGCCAAGGCATGGGGAGTCCTCAAGGGAGAAGAGTATGTCTTTGGGCTGCTGCAGGAAGAGAGGGTTGATCAAAGCCCAGAAGAAGATGTCCATCTGGATTACGATCGGGATCTGTTTGAGATCCTGAGAAAGGAACGAAAGCGGTTGGCCGATGTATCCGGGGTGCCCCCTTATGTCATTTTCTCTGACAAGAGCCTGGTTGAAATGGCGACCTATTTTCCGCAGAGTGACACGCGTCTCCTGGATATTCACGGCGTTGGAACGGTCAAGCATGAGAAGTACGGTTCCGTTTTCTTGCCGATTATCCGGGAATATTGCAGTCTTAGTCACATTGAGGAGCGCACAAAGAGTCCCAGAGGGGATAAGACAAGAAGACCACCATCAATAGGTAAAAAGAGGCATGAAATCATTGGAGAGGGTTTCAACGCAGGCCAATCCTTCAGCAGGATAATGGAGGATTTCAGTATCAAGAGGGCTACAGTTTTAGACCACCTGTTCAGGTATTTCCAGGATGGAAATAGCATCATTGAATCAGATGAAATGATCTCCCTTTCGACGGTTTCTCTTGAACAGAAGCGATTTATTTTTGACAGGTTTGAGGAGTTCGGAACTGAGCGTTTGAAGCCTGTTTTTGATTCACTCGGTGGTGAGGTGGATCATGAAGAGCTGAAAATTCTTCGACTCTATTATATAGGCAGAAAAGGCCTTACAGGAGATGTGCATACGGGCGCTACCGCCACAGACCTGGTTATTAAAGAGATCGTTTGTTTAGCGAACTCGCGGAAGTACTCGGGCCGCTGTGTAGCAGGAAAGGAACTGCTCGGAGATCAAATCGGTAGCTGGGTGAGGCCGGTGAGCAATTGTGAAACCGGTGAGCTCTCCATAAAAGAGACAATCTACGAAAATGGGGAGCCCCCTGAATTGTTAGATGTAATTGCCATTCCGCTCTCAAGGCACGACCCTCATTCCTATCAAACGGAAAACTATATTGTGGATAAAGGCCGATGGGTCCAGAAGCAACAACTCTCCCTCTCGCTTCTGCCAAAACTATGCGACCATGTGGATTCTTTGTGGATAAACGGATATCACAGCATTAACGGACTGAATGACAGGATACCGGAAGAGATTGTAAAGGAAAGGGTTCGGTCATCTCTCCTCTTTATCAAACCTGATAAGGCCTCTATCACAGTCGAAGAAGGCCCAAATTTGCTAAAAAGGGTACGCTCAAGGTTCCGTTTCGCCGGGGAGGAGTACTGGCTTCCGGTTACAGACCCCGTGATTGAAAACAGGTATTTCGGTGAAGAGACAGGCCAATACCCTATCAATAAGAAAGATGTTTATTTTACTGTCAGCATCGGAGAGCCGTACGAGGGTTACTGCTACAAACTGGTGGCAGGGGTTATCAACCTTTTGTAATCACAGAATTCGAATGGATAAACTATACACAATCGGTCACTCTACCCATACAACTGACAAATTTATTGAACTGCTCTCAAGGCATGAAATCACAGCCGTGGCTGACGTTAGGTCCGATCCCTACAGCAGATTCAATCCCCAGTTCAACCGGGAGAACTTACAACAGGAACTGAAAAGGAACGGCATCACTTATGTCTTTCTTGGCAAAGAGTTAGGACCGAGGAGTGATGATCCGGATTGTTATGTGGAACGTAAAGTCGATTATAATCGTCTTTC
>JAUWPC010000389.1 GCA_030611815.1 Desulfobacteraceae bacterium | reverse complement strand
CCTTTTTCCCCACGCCCCCTCTATCTTGTCTACCAGCTCATCAATCTCACACGGCTTGGTCAGATAATCGTACGCACCCAATTTCATCGCTTCCAAGGCCGTATCGATGGATCCGTGGCCGGTCAGGATGAGGGTTTCGGTAAAGAGCCCTAATTTCTTTATCTCTCTCAGCGTGGTGATCCCGTCCATTCCCGGCATCTTCAGGTCTAACACAACCACGTCAAAGTCCTCATTATCAAGGGCCTGGATGGCGCTGTCACCGCTATTCACGGCGGTGACGCGGTATCCCCTGGTGGTGAGAAGCTTGGACATATTGCCGGTGAAGACAATTTCGTCGTCTACTAACAGAATTTTTGAACCTTTCATTTTTTCTTCCTCCTTTCACGGATATTAGTCGTTTGGTTCGTCTGCCAGGCTTTCCTGTAGATTAGCTGGCGGCTCATAAGGGAAAAACATGGTAAATGACGTGCCTTTACCCCGTTCGCTCTCAACGGAGATCTCCCCTCCTAACCGCTTAATGGTGCTGTAACATATGGAAAGACCCAATCCGGTCCCTTTGCCCACCTCTTTTGTGGTAAAAAATGGATCGAATATCTTGTCTAAAATCTCGGGAGCGATCCCGGAACCGGTATCGGCAAATACTACAGTCACTCCCTGTCTCTGATCATCAGCCCGGGTAGTGATGCGGATGGTGCCGTAAGGCATGCCGGCATGGGCATCTATGGCGTTGGTGATCATATTAAGAAAGACCTGTTGGAGCTGAGAGGGATCGCTTAAGAGCGCCGGCAGGTCCTGTTGAAAATCTGGCATGAATTTAATGCCGGATGTCCTTGCGTCCCTTTCCATTAAGTCGATGACCTCTCCAATGAATGCATTGAGGTCAATGGTTTCAATGGCCGATTTGGTTCGGCGCGAAAACCGCAGGAGGTTATGTGTTATCCGTTTACAGCGCTGTATTTGAACGTCGACCTGCGATAGGGACTCTAAGAGTTGGGCCTTGAACTCCGGATCTAAGCTCCCGGTGTACTCTGCCAGATCTAACAGAATCTGTCTCTCGGTCAGGATGATGGCGAGAGGGTTGTTTATCTCGTGTGCCACACCCGCGGAAAGTTCTCCAACAGAGGCCAGTTTCCCTGTCTGCATCAGTTGCTGATTCAACTGATCTGCTTCCGCGTCACGCCTCTTAATGACATTAATCATGTGTCTTGCAGTAAGAACAGAGACAATGAAGATGGTAAACGCACTGAGATGGATAAAGATCAGTGTGACCATGTTTGCATAGTTGACCGCATTGAATGCCTCGGAGTAGTCCTGCTTCACCACTAAGAGCCATCGTGGATCTTCAAGCCATGCGTCGGCCACTAACTGTTTGGGGAAACGCTGTCCCGGATCACCCGGATCTGCCTCCATTATGTGAATTCGAATACCCTTGTGGTAAGTCCCTACAGCAAAGGATGCCTTTTCCATAATTCTTCCTCCGAACCGGGGGCTGGTTTGAAATATGCCCATCTGATTCAAGAGATAGACCTCGCCGGTCTTGCCTATCCTCACGTTTTCCACAAGGGAACGGAAGACGTCCGTATTTATGGTGGCCCTCAAGATCCATTTCTTCCCCTTTTCGGAGCGGGTCACGGCCATGATAAAGTGGGGTACCTTACGAAATCCCTCAAACATATCGCTTATGTAAATGTCTTTTTCCATGACCTCCTTAAACCAGAAAGCCTGGGAATAATTCTTGTCCATGAGCGCGTATGGCCCAATGTAGGAGAGATGGTGGCCCTCTTCATCGATCAGCCCTAAATCGGTAATGGCGCCATGTTCCCTGTTTATTGTCTCAAAGACATGGGCGATATTTGATATTTCGCTTAAGTATTCTTCAGTGTGCGTATAGGCAATCAACTGGAGAAGAAAACTGCGCTGGTTCAGAAACTGTTCAATGATCTTGCGATGATTTTCAATCTGATCTCGAAAAGAATCCATCATGCGGGATTTCGCAAACCGGGTATAGTGGATATTTATGCCCCAGCCCACCAAAAGAAGGGGAACCACAGAACAGATGAGAGTCAGCAAAATGAATTTGCGATTCAGCCTGGAGTAATATGCTTTATTGTGCTCCTCATCGCTTCTCTTCGTGGGGTCCCCTCTTATTCCCTTTCTGTTTCCGGGTTTAGCCATAATGCAATCCTTTGGGTTATGGGGTGATCAGAGGGTTCTTCCACTGGGCCAGAAGAGTATCCTCTACCTGTGACATCTTTCAAAATATGTGCCAAAGGCTATCCGAGAAGTTCTGACCATGGAAACCTGGCTTATTTATTGATTTTAATAGGTTTTTTCTTCGTGAACGTGGAAAGTGAATTGGCGGGTGTAAACAGGGAGGTGACAGGAGGTGATCAACAAAACGTACAATGTGTGAAAGGATTTTTGTAAGATGGGTAATTTAACGAAGGATTTTCCAGTACGCTTTCTGGACCTGAATCACCTTCTTTAGCTCGGATAGCCTTGTTGGAGAGGTATTTATTATCTTTTCTACCCCTTTCTTGGTGAGGGTAGGAACATCGCACAACTCCTGCATTACTCGAAGACCGCATTCTCTGATCCCATTGAGGCTGTATCCCCCCTCCATTATGAAGGCTATGCGGCCATCACAAACCCTTTCTGCCATGTCCAACAAGAAGAAGGTCATGAGGGCATAGCCTTCCGGTGTAACCCTCATCTCACCCAATCGGTCGTGGACATATAGATCGAAACCGCACGATATGAGAAGCATTTCAGGATGGTACTCTTCGGCCAAGGCATTGATCAATAAATAGGTGATCTGGGCAAAGTCCCGGTCCCCATGTCCCTTTCCCAAGGGCACATTTACAGTAAATCCTTCTCCTCTCCCTTC
>JAUWPC010000255.1 GCA_030611815.1 Desulfobacteraceae bacterium | reverse complement strand
CCCAAGGTCCTTGCAAACCGGGCTACTTCAATCTTCTTGACTAACTCTCCGGCGATCGGAAGACTCAGCTTGTTCCGATCCAATCTCAACCGGCCTGCCTGGGTACTCAAATACCGCTTGAGGAAAAAAAAGATAGCGCCTAATCCGCCGAGAATGACCCACCAATAGGCCCTCAACACCTCGCTGAGCCCCAATAAAAAACGGGTGCTGAACGGTATGGCCTGCCCCATATCAGAAAAAATAACAGAGAATTTGGGAATAACAAAGGTCAGCAGGATGATGATTGAAGCCCCACCCACAAAGGAGAGAAAGAGGGGATAAACCAAGGCCGATTTAATATAATCCTTCAGGTCCTGAGAACTCTCTAAGAAGGCGCCTAACCTGCCCAGGACAGCCTCCAGGACACCGCCGGCCTCGCCCGCCCTCACCATGTTGACATAAAACGTGGAAAAGATCTTAGGGTGTTTTGCCATAGCATCCGACAGATACCCGCCCCCCTGCACGGTCTTGAGGATATCACCCACCATCTCCCTCACTTTTTCCTTTTCCGCTGCGTCAATCAATATGGAGAGCGCCCGGTCTACCGGCAGACCGGCTTCCAATAAAGTAGAAAGATCCTGGGTAAAGGCGAGGATATCCTTGCCGGAAACTCCTTTAAAAAAAGAGCTTATCTGCTTAGAAATATCGACATCAAGACGCTTGCCACTGCCCTTGGAAAGGGCGATCTTCATGGGAATAAACCCCATATTATGAAGCTCGGCCACCACGCCCTTCTCTCCCCCTGCCTCAAGAGAACCATTAACGATTTTTCCTGAACTGTCCGTCGCCTTGTAAAGATATCTGGGCATCCTATTTCTCTAAGGTTACCTTCAACACCTCTGCAATAGTGGTCACTCCCTTTCTGACCTTCCGCCACCCATCCTGCCTCAAGGTTATCAACCCTTTTCTCATGGCCACCTCTTTGATCCTCTCATTGCTCGATCTCTCTGTAATCTCCTTCCTGATATCATCGTCCACGGGGAGGTATTCAAATATAGCTATTCTCCCCCTGAATCCCGTGTACCTGCATTCTTCGCACCCTTTTCCCGCAAAAAACTCGATCTCCGATGCCTCATCATACCCTATACCCATGGAATTCAACAGCTTACCATCAGGACTGGTCGGCTCTTTGCAGTAAGGGCAAATGACCCTGACAAGCCTCTGGGCCAACACCCCTAAGAGCGTTGAGCTGAGAAGAAAACTCTCCACTCCCATGTCAAGGAGCCGGGCAATAGCCCCAGCCGCATCGTTGGTATGAAGGGTGCTGAAAAGCAAATGGCCTGTGAGTGCGGACTGAATGGCAATCTCGGCCGTCTCTCTGTCCCTTATTTCGCCGACTAAGATAATATCAGGGTCTTGACGTACAATAGAACGGAGTCCTTTAGCAAAGGTCATCCCTATCTTTGGGTTCACCTGGATCTGGTTGACACCGCTCAACTGATATTCAACCGGTTCCTCTAACGTAATAATCTTATTTTCCGGGGAGTTTATCTTTGCAAGGGTGGTGTAAAGTGTGGAAGTCTTGCCACTCCCTGTGGGTCCTGTCACTAAGATCATGCCGTAGGGCTGAGATACTAATTCCGTGTACTGTTCTAAGATGTCCTCTGGAAAACCGAGTTTCTCCAAGTCGAGAATCAGGGTATCCCTGTCCAATATCCGCATCACAAGGCTTTCACCAAATAGGGTCGGAATGGTTGAAACCCTAAAATCAATCTCCTTATCCGCGATCTTGAGTTTGATTCTCCCGTCCTGGGGAAGGCGTCTTTCCGCAATATCTAACTTTGCCATGATCTTGACCCTGGAGATTATGGCAGCCTGGAGGCGTGTAGGGGGGGATTCGACATCGTGCAGGACACCGTCTATACGATAACGGGCCTTGAATTCATTTTCAAAAGGCTCGAAATGGATGTCACTCGCTTTAAGTTCCACCGCATTAAAGATAAGACGGTTTACCAGTCTTATAATGGGCGCCTCTGAAGCAAGGTCTCTCAGATGATCTGCATCCTCAATCCCTTCAGAAGATATATCATAGACATCTTTGCCGGCCTCTTCTATTATTGTCTCAATGGATTGGCTCCCCGCGCCATACAACATCTCGATGGTCTCAAGGATGTCTGCCTCTTTACCCTGGCAAACGTCAATGTTCGATCCATAAGCAAGTCTCAGAGCATCAATAGTATAGAAATCATTAGGATCGGCCATGGCGATTCGAAGAAAACCTTCATCCGCTTCAAGCGGAACGAACTTCGATTCCTTCATCATCTTCTCAGAAAGATTGTCTAATACCACCGGCTCCTTAGGATATTCTTTGAAAGATATAGGGGTCATTGTTTGTTATCAGTGCCTGAACGAAATAATCTTCCCTATTTCATAATCATAATCATAATCTTACTCATAATCTTACTCAAACGATTATGAATCCGAAAATAAATTTTAAATATGGCAGTTATTTCGTCCTGAATATCTGCGTCTATCTGCTTCCTATCTGCGTCCTTTCATTCTTTAAAATAGTCGATCACGCTCTGTATACTGGATTCCAGGTCATAGGACGGCTCAAAGCCTATCGCATCTTTCAGCTTGCTAATGTTTGGGCACCGCCTCTCCATATCCTCAAAACCGGGTCCGTACGCCTTTTCATATGGGATATGCTCAATCTCGGAATCGCTCCCGGTCATCTCTTTCACCCTCTGGGCCAGATCATTGATCGTGACCTCATGATCGTTGCCCACATTGAAGATCTCCCCTTCTGCTGAGGGCTCGGCCATAAGCCTTGCAATCGCCCCTATCGCATCATTAACATGTGTGAAACTCCTGCTCTGGGTCCCATCTCCATATACGGTTATCGGTTTCCCCAATAGTGCGCACTGGACAAAATTAGGCAAGACCATCCCATACTGCCCGGTCTGCCGGGGGCCCACGGTATTGAACAACCGCCCTATCAACACCGGCAACTTCTTCTCGTCAAAGTAGGCAAGGGCCAAAAACTCGTCTAAGGTTTTTGAGCAGGCATATGCCCAGCGTCTCTTCTTCACCGTCCCCATGACCCGGTTGTCGTCCTCAGACAGATCGTGTTCCACATGCTTTCCATAGATTTCCGAGGTAGACGCAATAAAAACCTTTTTCTTGAACCGGTTGGCCAATCTCAATACCACCTCGGTTCCCTTTACGTTAATGTCCAATGTCTCCACTGGGTGGTCCATGATATTCCGAACGCCAACCGCCGCAGCGAAATGATAGATGTGATCTGCCTTAAAAATCAGTTCATTCATGACAGACTCATTCAAAATAGTATCAACCACCAAATGCAGCCTTTCATGAGTTTGTATTTTCGCTATGTTGGCAAGCTTTCCGGTCCATAGGTTATCAATGATGAACACGTCATCTCCCCGTTCCAAGAGCCTCTCTGCTAAGTGAGAACCTATAAAACCGGCGCCACCCGTAATCAATACTTTCATCTTTTCACCCTCTTGACTCAAAGCAAACTTCTCGCCCGCTGCGCATTGCACTCTGCGATAAACACAGCTCCGCCCCTTCGGTTACCACGGCCCAAAGCATCTATCTGCTCAATATAATTACCAATTTACTCCGATGCCCCTCGGCCTCCGACCCCCGACCCCCGACTCCCGACCTCTGACCTCTTTACCCAGTGAAATTCACGAGAGTGACGAGCGAAGCGCATTTCACCGGGGTGTCCTCTCTCACCCCGGAATCTTCTCAAGCGCCCAATCCCCGACCTCCACTTCTAAAGATCGTTGCAACAGCTCGACGGAGACTACCACTCTGTCTGTTTTACCCTTAGCACGAAGGTAAAAGCCAGCCAGCCCCTTGAGAGGTCCATCCATGATCATCACCCTGTCTCCCTTCCGCATATAGGCGCGATTTTGAACCGTACGATCCGTGCCGTCCAAGATCATCAGCGAAGATATCTCCTGATCATCAGCAGGGATTGGCTTCCCCTTAAAGGCGATTATGCGAACTACTCCGACAGTCTTGATAATACGGTGATGCTCCTCGGCCTCAAGAACAGAACGAACAAACACATAACCCGGAATCAAAGGGATCAATATTTTCTTGCGCCGGTCTTTTCGTCTGCTCATCACCTGTATCTTGGGCAAAAAGGCCTCAAAGGATTTACCGCAAAGCCCGTCGTGGACCTTCTGCTCGAAACGGCTTCGGGTATGCAGGGCGTACCATTTGAGTGATTGTTGATTGTTGCCCCGGTTAAATCCGCTTCGCTCTTCATTCGTATGAATTTCACGGGGTAAAATTGTTGATTGTTGATTGAGCATAACTTAAAGTCATGTACCTCGCTAAATGACTGGTTGAGAGTAAACCTCCTAATTCTAACTACCAACAATAATTCACAATTGCCCGTAAATAAGGACTTTTTACGGGCGTATCATAATCTTAATCGTACTCTTAATCATAATCGTGTTGAGTAAGATTAGGATTAGGATTATGATTATGAGACAGGCTACCTACAGGGTTACTATCTTAGCGGAATCCACCCCTTTTTCAATAAGATATTTTATGTCCCTGGCCGTGTCATCTAAGCGTGTCACAAGAATCGCGTCCCAATCTCCCCTATCTAACCTGTCAAGGCCCTCGGCCTCAAACTCAAAGAATGCGTTCCCGTTTTTCCTCTCATCAATAATTCCCACCAAATGAATGTTACTAAGCTGTAGATAGAGATACGCCAACTCGGCTACCTCCCCAGCACCGAAAAAGAGGATGGACGCTATCCGGTTTTCTTCCATCTCTTTGAATTTGCCAATTAATAACCGCTTAATCTCCTTATAAAATCTGGTCGAGTAATGTAGATATTCCACTGTAAGCCGGCTCTTTCTTGCCAAGCCTTCAGGGGTCAAGAAATATTTTACCCTGTTCTTAGGCATGGTCTTGATCTTGAAATATCCCTTGTTGACAAGTCTCTTTAGAAAGGTATTGACCAGGCCCAGTGAGATATTCAAGCGCCGGGAGAGTTCTCTCTGGCGGGGGGTGCCATCCCGCTCGAGTTCCCCCCATTAAGCGGAGTGTGTGAATATCTTGATTGTCCATTCAGACCGCC
>JAUWPC010000187.1 GCA_030611815.1 Desulfobacteraceae bacterium | reverse complement strand
ATAGCGGCTACCGATGACAAGGAGTTGAATAGTAGGGTGAGTGAGACCGCCCGTAACAGGGGTCTGTTGGTTAATGCGGTAGACCAGCCCGCAGACTGCAATTTTATCGTTCCCTCTATCGTAAAAAGAGGAGACCTCTTGATTTCGATCTCAACCTCGGGAAAGAGCCCGGCCCTGGCAAAGAAGATAAGAAAAGAGCTTGACGGACAATTTGGGAACGAATATGAGACTTTTTTGAACCTGATGGGCGGTTTGCGGAAAGAGGTTTTGGCAATGGGCCTTTCACAGGAAGAAAATGGCCGCATTTTTCATGAAATTGTTGATGGGGGGATCATAGAGGCCCTTGCACGAAATGATCTGACCGAGGTAGAATCATCACTTGCAAGGATACTCCCTCAGGAGATAAATATAAAAGATTTATTAAGTGCCTAAAGTGGCTTGAAGTTTGAAGTGCCTAAAGTTAAGGAACTTCGTGACTTCATTTTGTATAAGGGCTGGGGTTTGGGGCGATCTGTAACTATTTGGCCGTATGCAGACAGATAATTCGGATAAGTTCTCCTTTTGAAACTACATGCTATCGCACAACATCAGACTCGTCTAACTTTAGGCACTTTTTTTTGTATGCTACCGTCTATCGGCAGTAACTGACTGAATCTTGGAGTAAAGAACCCAATGGCACCACTCTGGTTTAACGCTGCACTTTGTTTTGAACTGTTGGCAACAGGCGGGTTTATCGTCTTTATCGTCAAGCAGGAGAAATGGATCTTCAGGTGCTCATACTGGATTCTCGTTACAGGATTTCTCTTCCATACCATTTTCTTAGGTTACCGATACTACCTGTTGGGGGTGGCACCGGTCCTTGACCTTAAGTCTGCCCTATCGTTTTTCGCCTGGTCCATTATCTGCGCATACCTGATCATCCATTCCAGATTCAAGCTAATGGTTTTGGGATCGTTTGTTGCACCGTTTGCAGCGTTTCTAATGATTATTTCGTCGGCAATGCCCTGGACAGAGGAGCCTGTAAAACCGCTTTTCAAGAGCCTGTGGCTCACTATCCATGTGGGGACTGTATTTATTGGTGAGGCCTTATTGGCCATCGCCTTCCTGGCTGCCATTATGTACCTGATCCAGGAGTATCAGATTAAACAGAAACGTTTAGGGGCAATCTACAGCAGGCTCCCCTCCCTTGCTACCTTAGATAGAATTAATTATTATTCGATTGTTTATGGGTTTTCCTTTCTGACCGTGGGGATGATTACCGGTTCCGTTTATGCCCAATATGCCCTTGGAAGCTATTGGCAATGGGACCCCAAAGAGGTATGGTCCCTGATCTCGTGGTTTTTTTACGCGGCGCTTCTTCATCAAAGGATTGCAGTTGGCTGGCAGGGTCGAAGGGCTGCAATTATGGCTATTGTCTGTTTCTCTGTATTGGTGTTTACCTTTGTGGGTGTCAGTTTGTTGATGGGAGGGTATCATAGTTTCAGCAGTATGGGGGCACGATAAAATCTATGCTGAAAATCATCAACATAGGCATGAACCATGAGACCGCGCCAATAGAACTGAGGGAGCGCCTTGCATCAGAGTCCGATAATACACTAAAGGCTTTGGTCTCAATGAGAGAGCTTGATGTTGTCAAGGAGGGTCTTTTTCTCTCCACGTGCAACCGGGTGGAGGCTTTATTCATCACAGAAGAGGCGGAAGAGGCCAGGAGGTCAGTGGTTTCACTCATGTCCAAGCTTGGAGGTATGCGGGTAGAGGAATTGCTGACATGCCTCTATGTTTTTGAAGATATGGAAGCGGTCAAACATGTATTCAACGTGGCCTCCAGCCTCGATTCCATGGTTCTTGGGGAAGCCCAGATTCTCGGCCAGATTAAGGAGGCCTATGCCCAGGCAACCAATCAGAAAACATCAGGCGTTATCCTCAACCGGCTGATGCACCGTGCCTTTCATGTGGCAAAAAGGGTGCGATCAGAGACCGATATCTGCGGGGCGGCGGTCTCGATCAGTTATGCGGCCGTTGAATTGGCCAAGAAGATATTTCATGTTTTGGAGGGAAAAAAGGTCCTTCTCATAGGCGCTGGGGAAATGGCTGAATTAGCGGCTAAGCACCTGCTCAGCAATGGGGTTAGTTCAGTTATGGTGGCCAACAGGACCTTTGAGCGGGCAGTTGAGATGGCGGAACGTTTTAATGCCCTGCCAGTCTCTTTTGATGAAATCGGATCCCAACTCTTGGATGTGGATATTGTTATAACCTCCACTGCTTCTCCGGAATATGTGATTACCCGAACCCAGGTTAAGAAATCTCTCAGGAAAAGACGCAATCGCCCCATCTTTTTTATTGATATTGCGGTTCCAAGAGACGTTCAGCCAGAAGTCAATGACCTGAATAATGTCTATCTCTATGACATCGACGACCTGAAAGGCGTTATCGAATTGAACATGGCACAGAGGCAGGAGGCTGCGGTCAAGGCCGGGCGTATCGTCGAGGAAGAGGTTGTCAAGTTTGAAAAATGGCTAAAGACCTTAGCAGTAGTTCCTACAATCATTTCATTAAGAAACAAGGCAGAATCGATCATCCGGGCTGAATTTGTAAAGAGCAATTCTGCCTTGGGTAAACTCACGCCTGTCCAATATGAGGCGATAGAAACCTTGACGAAATCCATTGTCGAAAAGATGCTGAATGACCCTATCGTTTTCCTAAAGGGAAAGGCGGGGCGATCAACCCTTAACACATATCTGGATTTGACAAGAAAACTGTTTAATTTAGACGATCTCGATGCCTTACCTCAAGGTGAAGAGTTGATGAGGAAAAGTGCACGATAAAGTGCCTAAAGTTATTGAGGTGTATCCATTCCAAATAACCAGATGGACCGGAGCGACTCATTAAATTTGATGCGTCCACAAGAAGTCTCTCATTCTCGTAATCTTTATCGTACTCTTTTACAACCAGATTGAGAGATGTTTGATTATGAGTAAGAAAAAAATCTAAATTGTAAAGGGAGGCAAAATGGACCTGAGTAAAATGATTCAAACCCTTAAAGAACATCCTGATTATCCAAAGATGGGGATGATTGCCAGCCACCTGGGTGTGGTGCGGGAGACCTCCCTGAATGGGGATAAGGTCAGTGGAATTGAGGTCACATTTGATAAAGATGCAATAAACAAGATAGTTCTCAAAATCAAACAGATGCCTGGGATTGTTGATGTATTGGTTGAGACCTCAGGGGGCCGATTGGAGGTCGGTGACGAGATTATGGTCGTGGCTGTGGGTGGAGATACCCGTGAACATGTGTTTCCTGCGCTCATAGAGGCGGTCGACATGATAAAAAGGGAAGGGGCAAGCAAGAAAGAATTTGTCGCCATCTGATGAGAGGTCTTCTCGAGGGATCTTCGACAGGGCTCAGAAAATAGTCAATATTCAATATCACTGGAGATGGGATATGGGGATGGTAGATGTCACAGGGAAACCGGTTGTCAGGCGTAAGGCAGAGGCTGCGGGAAGAATTGTCCTTGCGCCGGGTACAATTCAAAAAATAGAGGCAGGGGAGATCAAGAAGGGGGATCCTTTTTTAGTGGCAGAAGTTGCTGCCATGAACGCAGCTAAACAGACTCATCTGCTGATTCCTCATTGTCACCAGATCCCTTTAGATACGGTGAAGGTAACCTTTGAAATAGTTGAGGCCGCAGTTGAGGCCAAATGTCTTGTCAGGTCACAGGCGCGCACAGGCGTTGAAATGGAAGCGCTCATAGGGGTCTCTGTTGCATTAAATACCATTTGGGATATGGTCAAATACCTTGAAAAAAACGAGCAGGGCCAGTACCCTTCTACAATGATTACCGATATCAGGGTGTTAAAGAAGGAAAAGGGCGAGAGAGATTTCGACGAAGGTTGCGATTAAAAAGAGGATTTAAAAATGAAGAAACTGTTGCTGATTATCCTTATAACTATGGGGATATCCTTGATTTCACAGGATGGTCTGGCCGAAAAGGCCTACGTAATGAATCCCACTAAGATTACCCTTCGCAAAGGACCGGGTGTAACGGAAAAGATTATTACAATGCTCCCTCAGAATGAGCCTGTAAAAATCTTGGGATCCAAAGAGGGTTGGAGCAATGTTCGTCTTTTGGGACCTAAACAGCAGGGCAAAAAGGGCTGGGTCCTAAGCGCCTTTTTGACCACGCGTATTCCGTGGGAAATCCAGGCCAGCTTACTGAAAGAAGAGAATGCCCGACTCAAAGAGAAGCTGACTAAGATTGAGAAGAAATGGAAAGAATTGTCCACTGAAAGGGAAGAGCTTAGCGGAAAACTGGAAAAAAACGGGACAGTCCTCGATACAGTGCGAAAAAGATATGAGACCTTGAAAAAGGAGGCCAGCAGTTTTTTGAAACTCAAGAAAAAATATGAGACCACAAAGACCAAAATGGAGGTTGTCCAGGCAACCACAGAAAAATTGACCAAAGAAAATGCTGTCTTGAAATCTTCTCAGAGGAATACGTGGTTTCTAACCGGAGCGGCAGTGCTGCTGGTTGGCCTAATCTTTGGCCTGATCATGGGAAGACAACAGAAAAGGCGTAAATCTTCCTATTACTGATGGGCCGGTAAAAAGGACTTTCACCGAAATTTGACAAGTACTGGCGCCCTTGCGTAAGATACAAGGTATTATGACTATTTCATTGCTGAACAAAGAAAATACAGGACTTATTATCGTAGATGTCCAGGAAAAGCTTATGCAGGTTATGGGCAATCCGGACAGGGTCACTGACAGGATTGTCAAGCTCCTTTATCTTTCACGGGTCTTCAAACTGCCGGTTATTCTAACCGAGCAGTATTCCAAATGGCTGGGTCCCACACTCCCCCCGATAAAAGAATCATTGCCTGAATATGATCCCATAGAAAAGCTTGATTTCAACTCCTGCAGTGTTGATCTTTTTAACAACCGTGTGGAGGCAGAAGACCTGCGCAATATCATTCTGACGGGTGTTGAAACCCACATCTGCGTATTCCAGACATGTATCTCCCTTTTAGAGAAAGGATACAGTGTGCATGTTCCTCATCATGCAGTGGACTCCAGGACAGAGGACAACTGGAATATCGGCCTCTCGCTTATGAGGGAGGCAGGGGCCGTCATTACCTCCACCGAGACCATCATTTTCCAGATCCTCAAAAAGGCCGGTACTTCTGAATTCAAGAAGATGTTAAAAACCATCAAGTAGCATTGATTAGGCCGCAAAAAAGCGCAAAAGTCACAAAAAATAAAATTGATATGCAGTAAAATCAAGGGATTATAAGCAAGAAAAATTTGTTCTTGGACTTTTTACGAGATTATCAGCATTAGGGCAAGAAAGGCGTTTCAATGGAATACAATCCTATCATTAAAGAAGAAGTTAACAGGATAGGTGTAATGCCTAACCTCCTTAATTATGAAAGGCTTAGGGAGGATTTCAGGTGGGAAGATATAAGGAAGGAACTTGATGAATTTGATGATGGGGGTCTCAATATAGCCTATGAGGTGATAGACAGGCATGCAAAAACATCATTGAAAGACAAAGTCGCGCTTTACTGGGAGGGGAAGGATGGTGAAGGTGAAGAATATTCATTCTTCGATTTACACAGGTTGACCAACCGTTTTGCCAATGTTCTAAAGAGCCTGGGAATCAAAAAAGGAGACAGGATTTTTACTTACGGGGACAGGATTCCTGAGATCTATATCTCCCTCTTAGCTGCGCTCAAGGCCGGGGGTGTCATTGGCCCTCTTTTTTCTGCCTTTGGGCCTGATGCCGTAAAAGACAGGCTTGGAGACTGTGAGGCAAGGGTCCTTATCACAACACCGAAGCTGGCAGGGATCGTGCAGGAGATCGTTCAAGACCTGCCCGCCCTTGAAACAGTTATTATTATCAACAGGAAAAGTGTGGCCTATGAATTGAAAAAAAAAGAGGTCAGCTATGAAGACCTCATGGAAAATGCGTCAGATTTGTTTGATATAGAAAAGACAGACAGAGAAGACTATGCCATCATCCACTATACATCCGGAACCACCGGGAAACCGAAGGGGGTTGTGCACGCCCATGAGGCGGTTGTGGGTCATTATGCCACGGCCAAGTATGTTCTTGACCTCCACCCCGATGATATTTACTGGTGCACTGCCGATCCTGGTTGGGTTACCGGGACCTCATACGGGATCTTTGGTCCCTGGTCAAATGGCATATCCCAGGTGGTTTATGAAGGTGGGTTTCGAGCGAGCAACTGGTACAGGGTGATCGAGAAGTACAAGGTGACTGTCTGGTATTCGGCCCCCACTGCTATCAGGATGCTGATGAAGGCCGGTGAAGGGGTGGTGGGGAAGTATGATTTAAGCAGCCTGAGATACCTATGCAGTGTAGGCGAACCTTTGAATCCTGAAGCCATCGTGTGGGGAAACAAGGCATTTGGGCTCCCTTTTCACGATAACTGGTGGCAGACAGAGACGGGGTGTATCCAGATTGCCAACTATCCGGTACAGGACATTCGCCCCGGGTCCATGGGAAGGCCTTTTCCAGGGGTGACAGCTACCATCCTCGATGACAACTGTGAAAAGGAACTCCCTCCAGGGAAAGAGGGACATCTCGCCCTCAAGGCTGGTTGGCCCTCCATGTTCAGGACCTACTGGAACAGGCAGGAGCTTTACGATTCAGGATTCCGGAACGGGTGGTATATCACCGGCGACCGGGCAACCATGGACGCGGATGGATATTTCTGGTTCGTGGGAAGAGCCGACGATGTGATCAACACGGC
>JAUWPC010000074.1 GCA_030611815.1 Desulfobacteraceae bacterium | reverse complement strand
TGCGGTGCCATCTATTATCCTTCGGCACAGCCACCTGCCCTGATCTTATTGCGAGTCTTCGCGCCAAGGGGGTCAGTATAAGCGACAAAGCGCAGCCCAACCCGAAAATAGAAAGATAAATATAAGCGTTCACAGGTTCAGAGTTCATTGTTCAAAGTTTAGAGGTTAGAGGCTCATCGTACACCGAAAGTCTGAACAGACCCACGAGCAAGCGATTTGAAATTTTTTCCACCTGTGCGATTAGACTTCTATTTTTTTTGCCCATTTTTTTGCGCTTCATGCTACGAACTGGAGGCCAAAAAATTGAAAGGCCGTTCATTTGACGCACGACGCAGGAAATATATCATAGAAATAATCAAGAAAACATCCGGAATCCACACGCCGATTACCGGGGACATACCCCCGCTTGAACAGATGCTCCTCATGACCATGAGGCAAATATAATAGGCTGAAAAGACTGCAAGGCTGACTCCAATCCCGGCCGAACGTCCCCGGGCCCGTATTTGCGCGCCAAGAGCGACTCCTATTATTCCCATAAAGAGTACTGCTAAGGGTATTGAGCCCTTTTCGAGAAGTTCCCTCATCATCCTGTTGTATCGCATCTCCCCTTTTGGGACCGTTTTTAGCTGTTCGATCAGGTGTCCTATTGACAACTCATGAGGCGCCTTTCTCCTTGATTTAAGGTTGGCCATAACATCTTTGAGGCCAATGTTTAAGCCGTATGTATTGAATTTGATAGTTCGAGCAGCGCTCAAATTTTTATCAACCACAAATATTGTGCCCTTAACAAAATAGATGGTAATGATTCTTTCATCGGGCCGCATTATGATCCGGCCTTCCTCAGCCACAATGGTATTTGTAACATCCTTATCTCGTCTGTCCACCACAAAGACGCCTTTTAACACCCTTTCCCGCCTGGAAAAATTGTTCACATACAAGACCAGATTGTCAAATGGTTCACAGAAAACTCGCTCCTTGATTCCTATGTCAGCCCTTGTCTCTGCGATCTTGAAGATGAGATCCTTAAAGGCCCTGTTACCCCACGGCGCCGCAAAAATACTTATGACGAGCCCAAGAAAAAAAACCAGGAGAGAAAACGCTACCACAGGTGGCAGCATCTGATAAAGGCTAATTCCCGATGACTTCAGGGCAATAATCTCGCTGTCAACGGAGAGACGTAAAAAGGCTACCACCACGGACATGAGGGTCACCGCTGGGAGGGCAAATGTCAGGATGTCGGGCAACAGGTAGACGACCATCCCTATTACCTGTGTAACACGCACTCCTCGTGTTACGATCAATTCGGTAATGGAAAGCATTCGCGCCGCCACCATAATGAAGATAAAAACGAACAGGCTCGCCAAAAAAGTGGGCCATATTTCGTTTATGATATATCTGTAGAGAGTCATTTTTTGAAGTGCCTAAAGTTTGAAGTGACTAATGTGAGCCCCCCATAAGTGGTTGTTTTCCTTGGTTCTCGCCTTCGAGGGAATGATGGCAACGGGTCCCTTTTGACCTTTTACGAGTTTGGCAATAATGTGCGGTGCATTTCCTTCATAAACTGTTTGCTGTTAGACAATGTAAGATTCCGCCTGCAACTTTAGGCACTTTAGCTCACTTTAGGCACTTCAGTTCCTTTACTAACTATCGACCTCCGGTGAAGACCGGCAGCATAGGCCACACCGCCAAGGAGACTCAGTGCCACCTGCACGGAAAAGAAGAGAAGCCCCAGGCCTAATGCAGGTTCTGCCTCTACCCCTTTGAGGCCAAAGAAATAGATAAAGGCCCCCTCCCTGACCCCAATCCCATTAAAGCTGATAGGAATGAGTGTTATAAGGGCCACTAAAGGAAGGCTGACAAAGTAAAAGGGGAGCGGGAGCTTGATGCCTATGCCGGCCCCGAGCAGGGCTACTGCACCCATCCCCAAGGCCTGAAGACAGAACGAAAGGCCCAGCACAGAGAGGAGCCTCTTAGGCCTTTGCCAAAGGATAAGCAGGCCTGCAAGATGCCGGGAAACGCCAGGCAAGATACCCTTGATTGCCCTCTGGAAAAACGGAAGGCCCAAGAGGGCAGCTAAGATAATCAGGGCGCTAATATAGAGAAAACCTGCAAAAGGCTCTGGCAGGAGATCAGGCCATATTTTCACGGCTGCTGCCCCCATAAGCAACATGGTGATAAGTCCGAAGAGACGATCCCCCACTACAGTAAAAGCGGCAAGAAATCTCCTCCCCTTTTCACGCGAGAGGAAGTGTACCTTAAAGAGATCGCCCCCAATACCGGTGGGGAGGAACAGATTGAAAAACATCCCTACAAAATAGAATCCCAAGTACGTGGGCCATCGCCCTGGAAATGAGAAGGTGTTTGACAATATCCACCATCGAATACTGCTCAGGACCTGGGCCACAAGGCTCATTAAGAAGGCTATGCCCCAGATAGATATCTGCAGGTCTTCAAAATAGGTTAATACGCCCCTTAGATCGAACCGGGAAAAGAGCCAAATGAGAAGTCCTGCGCTGATACCGATTCTGATCAGGTTCCCTGCCTTGCGGCGTATATCCTTCCTCACTCCAGGACCTCGCGCACTGTATAGATCCGCTTGCCGGAAGATTCATAATAGGTGCGGATTATCAATTCGGCACAAAGGCCTATAGCGACTAATACGATTCCCGTGATTATCAATAAAGCGCCGAAAAGGAGTAGGGGCCTGCTGCCAATGTCCTCTCCATGCCACAGCTTCAACCATGTAAGATACAGCTCGATAACAAAACCCGCGACAAACAGAAGCCCGCCGCTAAGACCGAAAAGCTGGAGAGGTCTGGTTGCAAATTTCTGAAAAAAGAGCATGAGTATCAGGTCCAGGATGACCCGATAGGTGCGGTCGATCCCATACTTGCTCTTACCCCTGCTGCGTGGATGATGCGACACCACCACCTCTCCGATCCGTGCCCCGTAAAAGCATGCCAGGACAGGGATAAAGCGGTGCAACTCTCCGTAAAGGAGAAGATTTTTGGCTAAATCGTTAGTATAGGCCTTGAGGGAGCATCCGTAGTCGTGGAGCCTCACTCCCGTGGCAATCCCTATGAGCCTGTTGGCGATCTTCGAAGGAAGACGTCTTAAAATGAAGGGGTCCTGACGGTCTTTGCGCCATCCATTAACAAGATCATATCCTTCCTCTAATTTTGAAATCAGTAGAGGAATATTACGAGGGTCATTTTGAAGATCTCCATCCATGGTGACAACGATGTGGCCCCGCGCATAATCGAACCCGGCGGTCATGGCAGCGCTCTGGCCAAAATTTCGGCGCAGAAAAATGACACGCAATTCGGGGGTATTGCTTTTAATGGTGCGGAGCAGCTCATGGCTGTTGTCGGTGCTTCCGTCATCTATAAGGATAAGCTCGAAGAGTCGTCCGGTGGCACGCATGACTTCAAGGGTATCTTCAACAAGGGTCTGGAGATTCGGCGCCTCGTTATAAACAGGGACAATTATAGAAATTTCAGGGGATGCCGTTGTGCTCATAGGCCCGCTGCAGGAGTTTGGAGTTGGTTCTGACATTATTTATGTATAACCTGGGTTGAGCGGTTCAACGTCCACGGGTATCTACGAGTCCCGTTCAAGAGCACGACTCCCGCGACGCGCGGGATTAAAACCGCACCTAAAAGGAGATCGCCACCAAAAAAGGTTACGCTCAACTTATACGATACGTCCGAAAAAGTAAACTCCCGCCCGTTTTCCACTCGATTTTCGGCGATACTATGGCCTTTTACTGAGCTTCCGCAAGAACCGGTTGCTCAAGGCGATACATGAGACCAAGACCATAAATGGATCAACAAGATAGTCCCAGAAATTTGTGGATTCGAGCAGACGCAGGTTATGGGCTAATATAGCTGCTATCAGAACTACTGCAAACCGATTTTTCATGATCAGCAGCAAAATCGTGACACCACATACCACCACAAACAGCCAGGAAAAACCCCATCCAGCCTGGTATGGATCAAATCTGCCCAGGCCCAATGCCATCGGGTAGAGTATCACACCCGCAGTTAAAGAGAATACCCAGCATGTCAAAAGGTCATTTTTGTCCAACAGCTTGACGCCAAAGGAGCTTTCAGTGACCTTATAAAATAGTATCGCCGTCAGGGAGATGCTGAAATTTGCATTGAAGCTTATCATCCAGCGGGCCAATGGCAATCCTCCCACCGGGGTAACCGCTATAAATGCGGAAATGAGCCCGAGGATCAGGGTCGGACGCCAGCCACACAGATCTCTGCCAAGCAGGCCTGCTCCTCCCTGCAATAGGGCCATAATAAGAAGAAATGGGAAAACAAATGAGAAACCCAAAGGCATCACTTTGCAATCCTTTTCATTCGTGCGTTGATCCAGGCCTCATTAAATACCACATGCTTAATCCTTTTCCTGTGCCATGTATAAACGAGATGAATCAGTCCGTCCTGGCTGCGTATCATGTACGGGTATGAATATTTTTCCCCCTGCGTACTCTCGATTGTTGCAATTCGGACCCAGTCAGCGCCTCGATCATTGGAGACCGCGAGTCGCAGGTTTTCCCGGTTTTGCACACTGTCGTTGAAGGCCAGGAGGATGCGGTGATCAGAGAGGAGAATGGCGTCTACTGCAGAGTCAGGATTTGGCAGGTCGAGTGTCTGTGGTTCAGACCAGCTTACCCCGGCATCCTTAGTAACAGCCACTCCAACAGCTTTCTCATCCGATCGGCACCTGTAGAAGGCGGTCGCGAGGGCGGGCCCGTAAGCCACGACGGATGGTTGGATAAAAGATTGTCCCCCCGTCATTCTGCTCTTTCGAAAGGCGATTGCACCATCCTCCCTCCCGGACTGGATCCAGAGGATTTCCGGGAAATACCCCAAGCATTCATGGTAGATAGGCAGGGCAAAGCCGCCGCTGCTCAGAGGCACGGGTTTGTTTCGGACTAATTCACTGATATTAAAAAAAGGGCTGAGGGTAAGTCTCCGGCTATTATTCCAGGTGGCCCCGGCGTCAGATGATACTTTGACATTGAGAGAACTGCCAGACCACCCACCAGCGCTAATAGTGACGTAAACCAGCCAGAGATGGTCTCCGGACCCGGCAAAGATGATAGGGTTGCCCACCTTTTTTATATACCTGTACAGCTCTCTTGAGGCAGATATCCTATCCACTACCCTTTTCGGTTTAGACCAGCGGGTGGGGTGTCCAGGGTCTTTTATGGCAAGAAAGATGGCGACATCTTTGGCCCCTTCCCTTGTTCCACCATACCAGGCGGCGATTAACCTCCCGTCAGGAAGTTCGCAAATAGATCCCACATGGACCATCCCTTTTCCAGGATCGGGGTTTATGAACTCCTCAACCATAAACGGCTTGTCGTCAACCACAGGCGTGGATGGGGCATAGGTGGCAAATGTCGCAGGCTCCCGGCCAAGCGTGGAAAGCCAGCCCAACATTGGCCACGCGTAAAGGAGGAGCGTTGCAAGGATGAGGATTATGACAAGGCGTCTGTTCATCAGTATCCGAAACTGGTGGAATTAGGTAGTGTCCATCCATAAATGGCTATTTTTCATCCCGCCATCGGCGGGACTCGAAATACTTCAATGTATTCCTGCGGTTAATCCCGCTGTGGCGGGACTTATCTTCCTTGACCTTGCAATCCCGCCTCGGGCGGGACTCATTTTTGGATGGACACTAAGTAAACCCTGATTTGGAGGTACGAAACAGTAGCGTGCTGCTGGTCGAAGTCAGAACTAACAGGAAGAATACCACAAAGTATAGATGCTGTCAATATAAAACATACAATATCTTGTTGTTTTCATTAGCTAATTATGCCTCAATCGAAAAATCGTCCCTCTTTTATTGCCTGAATCGGTTATATGGTGAAAGTCATCAGGATAAAGGGTTTTCTTAATTTTCACCCAAATATTTGACCTTCGACCCATGATTTTCTATACTCTCCGTCACGATAAAGGAGAAACGGTTAATCAAAAGGAGACAAACAGATGCGAAAGAGAGTCGTCATCACAGGCTTGGGACCGCTTACGCCCATAGGAATTGGGAAGGAAGCATTCTGGGAATCCCTGATAGCGGGCAAATCCGGCGCAAAGAAGATTCAGTTTGAGGGGTGCGACATGGATCAATTTAGCTCCCAAATCGCCTGTACCATTGATTCTTTTTCGTTGACCGATTTTTTACGAAAAAGGAAAGATTTCAGATACCTTGGGAGAACTTCCGCGTTTGCCATGGCCGCAACGAAACTGGCCCTGGAGGATGCAGGCCTGGAACTGGATTACCTTGAAGGGGAAAAAGGTCAAGGAGCCTATACCGTAAAGCATATTCATCCAGGCAAGATTGGGGTCATCCTTGGCGTAGGCGCCCAAAACATGGATCTCTGCGAAAAATGGTTCAGGCAATTTCTGAAACACAAAGGCCCAAAACGGGTTTCACCCTTTGGCTTACCCCATGTGCAGATATGTTCCGTACCGGTGAACGTTACCATGGCATTCGGGATCAAAGGGATTGCCTGCAGCATCTCCACTGCCTGCGCATCCGCCAATCATGCCATGATTGAGTCGTATAAGCAGATCCTTTTAGGTGAAGAGGAAATCATGGTCACTGGAGGAGCAGACGCCTGCATTACGCCCTTTGTATTTGGCGGCTTTGTATCCATGAACGCCATGAGTAGACAAAATGATGCGCCCGAAAAAGCCTCGCGACCATTTGACAAGGAGAGGGACGGCTTTGTTATGGGGGAGGGCTCAGGAATCGTTGTTTTGGAAGAGTTGGATCATGCCAGAAACCGGGGTGCACATATCTACTGCGAACTATCAGGCTATGGGGCCACGTCGGACGCTTACCACATCGCCGCGCCAGACCCTGATGGAGAAATGCAGACCCGGGCCATGAAAAACGCTCTGAAAACTGCACATACCTCTCCTGAAGAGATCGATTATATCAACGCACACGGCACCTCAACCCTCCTGAATGACCCTATTGAAACGCTCGCAATCAAAAAGGCTCTTGGAAGAGCCGCCAACCACGTGGCCATCAGCTCCACCAAATCAATGACCGGCCATTTAATAGGAGCATCAGGCGGCATCGAGATGATCGCCACGGCCCTCATGATGGAGAGGGGGGAAATCCATCCGACCATTAATCTTGAAAACCCTGGGGATGGGTGTGATCTGTTCTACGTACCTCAGAAACCGATCTACAAAGAGATAGGAAAGGCCATAAACAACAGCTTCGGATTCGGAGGGCAAAACGCCTCAATTTTGTTAAGCAGATACGATCAGAAAAAATAAATAAGGAGTCCAACGCTATGCCGGAAAAAACAGAAAAAAACCTTGCCTATGCCTTTTCTGCTGAATCAAAGGCCGCTATCCGAAACGCAGCCTTTTCCAAAAAAGCTGATGCGGAAGGCTATTCCCAGGTAGCCCGTCTGTTTCGGGCCGTTTCCGAGGCGGAATCTGTCCATGCCCGCCGGTTCCTGTTACTGATGCGTGGCAAGATCGGATCCACAGAGGAAAATCTTGAAACCGCTTTTCAAAATGAGATCAAGGCAAATGCAGAAGAATACCCCAGCCTGATAAAAGATGCCTCCGATGAAGGAAAGGAAGGGGCATTAAAGGCTTTTTCCCATTCCAAGGACGTCGAAACCGGTCATGCCGAGCTTTACAAAAAGGCAATGAACGATATGTTGTCCGATCGTGAGACCGATTATTACGTATGCCAGGTTTGTGGTTATGTCGCCGAGGATAACCCGCCGGATAATTGCCCTGTATGTGGCGCCGTAAAAGAGAAATTCAAACCGGTCAAGTAGTAAGAAGGGCATCTTAGTGACTTACAGATAATTTCCTTTAAAAAAAGCTGGTCCCTCTACTTGGAAATAGACATAAGCATTTGATTACAAAGTGCGAAGTTCATAATCATACTCGTAATCTTAATCATACTCTTTTACAGTCAGCTTGAGACCTGCCCGCAATGCTTCGCAACGCGAGGCAGGCGGGGATGTTTGATTATGAGTAAGATTATGATTATGATTATGAGCAAGAAAATGATCTGAATCGCCGACGCTAAAACCAATACCTAAAACGTCTTTTCGTGCCCTAAGGCCCGTCTCTTGTCCAGGTAGTATAGCACAGGCACGGTCATTCGCGATAGAAAAAGTGAGGCCACCTCCCCCGCCATCAGTGCTATGGCCAGGCCCTGGAATATGGGGTCAAACAGCATGACAGATGCCGCAACAACAACGGCCGCAGCCGTAAGCATCATGGGCCGGAAACGGACCGCTCCGGCATCTATTACCGCCTTTTCCAGCGGCATTCCCTGTTTGAGACGCAGTTCAATAAAATCCACCAGGATAATGGAGTTGCGTACCACGATTCCGGCCCCCGCTATGAAGCCTATCATGGAGGTTGCGGTAAAGAACGCGCCCAACAACCCGTGGGCAGGCAGGATACCCACTAAAGAGAAGGGGATTGCCGCCATGATAACGAGCGGCGTGCTGAAGGATTGGAACCAGCCCACCACAAGAATAAAGATAAGGATAAGCACTACCCCGAAGGCGATCCCTAAATCTCGGAAAACCTCGTAGGTGATATGCCACTCGCCATCCCATTTCATGGCAAAGCGCTGGTCGCTTTCAGGAATACGGGCAGTGTGCTGGGTGATCCGATATCCCTCAGGCAGAGGGATGGCAGCGATCTTTTTCTGCATCTCCAAAATGGCGTATACCGGGCTCTCTATCACCCCGGCCACATCTCCGGTGACATACACCACCGGCATCAGGTTCTTGTGGTAGATGCTCCGGCCTGGCTCGGTTTTTTTGGCGGAAATCAGCTCAGCAAGGGAGACCTGACTCCCATCGACAGAAGGAATCTTTATGGCCTCCAGACGCTCGATACCGGCCCTGTCCGCCAATGAAAGGCGGAGCACAATAGGTACGTCCTCCTTTTCCTGGGGCATATGAAGGAGCCCGGCAGTTGTGCCTCCCAGGGCAAGCTTGAGGGTCTCGTCGATCTGTGCAGCGCTGATGCCATGCAGGGCCGCCTTTTCTTTGTCAACCAGGAGCTTGACCTCGGTTTGCCCCTCTTCCATAAACCAATCCGCATCTACCACCCCAGGGGTCTCCTCAAATATTGTCAAGACTTTCCTGGCAATCCTGCGCTGACGTTCATAGTCGGGGCCATAGATTTCTGCAACCAGGGTAGACAGTACTGGCGGACCGGGGGGGACCTCTGCCACTTTCATCCGGGCATTATACCTGTCTGCAATCAATTTTAGTCCTGGCCGCACCCTCTTGGCAATTTCGTGACTCTGGGACTTGCGGCCATGTTTACCGATAAGGTTCACCTGGATATCGGCAACGTTTGGACCCTCTCTTAAGTCGTAGTGTCGCACCAGACCGTTGAAGTTGAAAGGCCCGGCCGTACCAATGTAGATCTCATAGTCGGTTACTTCATTCACGCTCTTCAAAAACTCGCCCATCTCCAAACAAACTGCGGAAGTTTCCTCTAATGTGGCGGATTCAGGCATATCAATAATCACCTGGAATTCACTTTTGTTGTCAAAAGGGAGCATCTTCACCCGAACCCAACCTACTGCAACAAGCGCGCAGGCGGCTACAAGCAAGACCACAACGCCGCCTAAGAAGAGCCAGCGCCACAAAGGGAATTCAATCAGGGGGGTCATTATTCTACGATAGAGCCTTACACTCCAATCTTCTTTTTCGCCGGCCCCTTCACTCGCATCATCCTTCTTTCGCTTTAGAAGACGAACAGATGCCCAGGGCGTAACCACAAATGCCACTAACAACGAGAATATGATAGCTGCCGAGGCCCCCACCGGGATTGGCCTCATATAGGGACCCATTAGACCACCAACAAAGGCCATCGGCAGTATGGCGGCAATTACGGTCAGGGTTGCAAGGATGGTGGGGTTCCCCACCTCATCCACTGCACCGACCGTCACGTCCATGACAGGACGGCCTCTGTTTTCAGCCAGTCGGAAATGGCGAACAACGTTTTCCACAACAACGATAGCATCATCCACCAAGATACCGATGGAGAAGATAAGGGCGAAGAGTGTGATGCGGTTCAAGGTGTATCCATAGAGATGGAAAACAGCAAGGGTCAGGGCCAGAGTCACCGGAATAGCGAGGGCCACTACCCCGGCTTCACGCAGGCCAAGGACAAGCCATATAAGGAGCGTCACAGAAAAAACCGCGATGAACATATGGAGTAAAAGCTCATCTGATTTCTCTTTAGCCGTCTCCCCATAATGCCTGGTTATGGTCATCCGAATATTATCAGGGATTATTACTCCGCGGCTATCCTTCACCCTTTGCAGGATTCCTTTGGCCACTGTAATGGCATTGGCGCCCTTGCGCTTGGCAATGGTGAGTGTCACAGCCGGGTAAACACCCCTCCCCTCCGACGTATCAATCCCCTTCTCCCGAGCCGCCGGTCCCTTTCCGAAAAAAACATATTGATCAGGCTCCCCGGGACCGTCCACTATGGTGGCGACGTCCTTCAAATAGACGGGATGACCCCCGTGAACTCCAACCACAACGCGGCCCAGCTCTTCAGGATTTTTCAAAAAACCACCTGTATGGACCAGCACCTCACCGTTCACAGAAGGAAAACTTCCAATTCCAGATTCCCGGTTGGCCGATCCGAGCATATTGGCAATGCCTGCCGGGTCTAAGTGAAGGGCCGCCATGCGAACCGGGTCAAGCAACACCTGAATCTGCCGTGGATAACCGCCAATAATGGCCGTTGTAGAAACGTTTTCATTTCTCTTCACCAGGTCTTCTATCTCTGCCACTACCCTGCGCAGAAGATAATGGTCAACTTCTTCTCCCCAGAAAGTGAGGGCAAGGATCGGTACGTCATCAATGTAGCGTGGTTTTATAATTGGTGGAGAAACCCCGGCAGGAATCAGGTCATAGTTGGCAGATAGCTTGGACTGGAGCCGAACGATGGCATTTTCCTCTTCTTCACCCACATGGAAGCGGACAATCACCATACATAGACCTGGACTGGATTGGGAGTAGATATATTCCACCCCCGGAATCTCCCACAGCAATTTTTCCATTGGTTTTGCAACACGTTGTTCCACTTCTTCCGGACTTGCGCCGGGCATCCGGACAAAAACGTCGATCATCGGGACAATGATCTGGGGCTCCTCTTCCCTGGGGAGGGCATAGAGGGATGCCATACCCAAAAGGATAGAGGCAATAATGATGATGGGTGTTAGCTTGGAATCGATAAAAAACCGGGCGATTTTCCCTGCCGGACCCATCTTGGGATTGTTGATTGTTGATTGTTGATTGACCATTGAATGATCCTTGGATTGTTAATTGACTACCAAATGACTACTGAGTAACCACCCGATCGCCATCCGATAGTTTTGGCGCCGGCTCTTTGACGTAACGATCCCCCTCCTTCATCCCGGAAAGGACTTCACCGGAATCTCCCCGGGTCTTGCCCAGACGGATGAGACGAAAGCGGGCTATATTGTCGGGATCCACCAGGTAAATCCCTGTAAGTTGTCCCCGGAAAATTACGGCTTGACGCTCTATAATGAGCTTTCTTCTCTCGCCTGTGGGAATTTGGACCCGCGCAAACATGCCTGACATGACCGACTTATCAATGGGCAGGTTAATTTTTACGATAAAAGAGCGACTCTTAG
>JAUWPC010000283.1 GCA_030611815.1 Desulfobacteraceae bacterium | reverse complement strand
AAGTGCCTATTTATCCCGTTTGCAGCGGGGAAGTTCAAGGTAATATTTAACATTTTCAAATTGTCTAAAGTTCTCGATCAAGGTCTTGGCTGAGCGAGCCCTAAACACCCCTATGCGGGAATAAGGGCGCGTATTTTCTGGTCTTCAGGTTCACCACTACTATTCCCGACGTAATCAATGCCAAGGCGAGTGCAATATCCAAGGTTATCGTCTCTCCAAGGATCAATCCACCGAGCAAGACTCCGGCAACAGGCATAACGAAAATAAAGGAATGTAGTGACACAGCCGCATATTTTTGAAGCATGGCATTCCATGCCACAAAGCCAAAGGCTGCCGTCACAAGGCTTTGGTAAAGGAGAGAAAACAGAACCTTTGCGTCCATAAAGGTTACCATTTCAGTATCTAAGAAATAACCGGCGAGAAAGAAGCAGGGAACTGAGAATATCATGGGGTAGAGTACGATCTGAAAGGGAAAAAATGTACTTATGATCCTTTTTGTGTAAACAGTATTGCAGGCCCAGAAAAAGGCCGTGACAAGAATCATCAAATCACCGATTTGAACGTCTGTGGTGACCCCTTCCTTTCCCAAAAAGACAAGGACCATTCCTGAAAACCCCAGAAGAAGGCCGAATATTTTCTTCTTGGTGGTCTGATCTCCCGGAATGAAATAATGAGCTAACAAGAGTACGAAAAAAGGTTGAAGGTTGATCATCAGGGTGCCCCTCGACGCACTTGTTTTGCTCAGGCCAAGATAGAGCAGACCTAATTGGACAGTAAAAAGGATGGAGATAATCAACAATTGATGCGGCTGGCCCTTCTTCAGCCGAAGAGGTCGTTTGGTGGCTATAGCCCACAGAAAAATCGCAATCGAGGCTAAACTGAATCGGAATGCGGCGGTTGTAAATACCCCCAACCCCAGGAGGCTGATCTTGATTGCTACGGCATTCGCCCCGAAAACAGTACACAGGAATATTGTAAAAGCCCCAGCAGTAATTGGTAGTTCTCGATTATTGGGCACATCCTGGATCATCGCTCTATCAAAAAAGGTATTTCTATTCAAAATGGTCAACCCGCCGAAGTTGTGTGTTTTGTCAAATCCAAAATGCTGAATCCAAAATCGTGCCTGAACCACGCCAAGGCGTGGTTCAGGCACTAAATACACCTTTGTATGGGTCGTTTCAAGACCTAAATGCCCCTTTCTCAATCAGGGGTTCTCTCGTGCGGATTTGGTGTCACGGCTTGATTAAGGCATTAATGCAACCAAACTTATCTTTAACCAGTTTAACCTGGCGGTCCTGTTAAAACAAAAGAAAATTGGGACCAGGTAAATAATGTCCCGAGAGGGGAAAGAGGATTAGAAATGGTCTATGATCGCACGAGAACCCCGTTACTCTTCAGCGAGAGGCGGGACTTTGCGTTTTTATTACCCTAATCAAGCTGTGACCCTATCCTACCACCTTTTCCAAGTCATGAAATCTGCATGGGCCGACCACAATATCTTTTGGATGTCCCTTTCAGGGACTATTTAAGAGCATATTTTTTCAGCTTGTACCTGAGCATCCGTTCGCTGATCCCTAAGAGATCGGCGGCCTTGGTTTGATGATTCTTGGTCTTTTCCATTGCCTCCAGGATCATTTTACGCTCCAATGCCTCTACTGAATCTTTCAGGGTTGTGCGCCCCATTCTTTCTTCGCGGTCAGATGGAAGCGGCTCCGCGTAAAAGGGAAGGTCCCTGGTGGATATGAGGGACCCCCTCGCGATAACCACTGCCCGTTCTATTATGTTCGCCAATTCCCTTACGTTGCCCGGATAGTCGTATTTCAGCAAGAGATCTTTTGCCTCCGGAAGAACCCCTTCAATCTCTTTTTCGTTTTGGCTGGAAAAATGGCGCAGAAAGTGATCAATAAGGGGCGATAAATCCTCCTTTCTCTCCCTGAGGGGCGGAATGGTTATTGCCACCACATTCAACCTGTAAAAGAGATCCTCCCTGAAGGCGCCTTCCCCTATCTTAGTCTTGAGGTCCCGGTTGGTAGCACTAATAATGCGCACATCCGAGTGGAGCGTGCGGTTGTCGCCAAGACGCTGGAATTCCCGCTCCTGAAGGAATCTAAGGAGCTTAACCTGAACTGGCTGGGGGAGTTCTCCGATCTCGTCCAAAAAAAGGCTCCCCCCATCTGCCTCTTCAAACCGGCCAATCCTCCTCTGAGCTGCCCCTGTAAAGGCTCCCTTTTCATGACCGAAAAGCTCGCTTTCCAACAGACTTTCAGGCAGGGCTGCACAGTTAACGACGGTCATCGGTTTTTCAGAACGGGGACTCAGAGCGTGGATCAGCCTGGCAACGAGTTCCTTTCCGGTCCCGCTCTCCCCCTGTATCAACACAGTTGCCTTGCTGGTCGCGACCCTCCCGGCCAGGTTTATTACCTCGCTCATGATGGGACTCCGAAAAATAATGTCATTCGCAGAGACACCTTTCCTTCTCAACTCGTCGCGCAGGATCTCGTTTTCTTTCAGAAGGGTCCGTTTCTCTGAAATCCGATCGATCAAGATAAGCAATTCATCCAACTCGATCGGTTTTGTGACATAGTCCACTGCCCCGACCTTCATGGCCTGAACAGCGGTCTCGATGGTTCCATAGGCGGTCATCATTATCACATCGACTTCCGGGTTGATGCGCTTTACTCTCTTCAGCAGCTCCATTCCATCCATCCCGGGCATTTTATAGTCGATGAGAAGGATGTCAAAGTAGTTTTCTCTTAATTGCTTCAGGGCCTTTTCGCCATTTTCGGCCTCTGAAACATCGTGGTCTTCGTCCCTCAGGAAGTCCCGCAGTATCTCTCTCTGCGAGTGACCATCTTCCACCACAAGAATGCTCAGTGTTTGCATATTGCTCATCGTTGAAGTCCTCTATGAACCTCCAAGGTTCATTGGCAATAAGATCTCAAATGTAGTTCCTGTCCCCGGTTCACTCATAACCTTAATCTCCCCCGAGTGACCCTGAATAATTTCATGGGCCAGGGCCAGGCCAAGCCCAAGGCCCTTCTCCTTAGTTGTGTAGTCAGGATTGAAGATCTGCTCCATCTCCTCCCGGCTAAGGCCGCATCCTGTGTCCGAAATTTTGACTTTTGCCCACTTTTTGCCCTCTTGCTCAACAGAAAGTGTGATGGAACCCTTGCCGGAGATCGATTCCATGGCGTTTTTGACAATATTGAAAATTGCTTGCTTGATCTTGTCAAAATCTATCAATACCATTAGAGGGGATTCGCGCCAGTCCGTCTCTATGGTGATCCCACGAGAGTCAGCTTCTCCCTCGGCAAGGAGTACAATCTGTCTGAGAAGGTTTATTATATCATTGTTTTTCAACTCAAGTTTTCGCATTCTTGAAAAAGCGATGAATTCCTCGATAATATGATTAAGTCTCCGGATCTCATCCCGGATGATCCCTGTGAGTTGAAGTAGATTGTCCTTTTGAAGTCTCTGGCACGCCATACTGATGGCATTGAGGGGATTTCGAATCTCATGTGCCACCCCCGCGGCCAAGCGGCCCATGGCAGAAAGCCTCTCTGCCTGGTGAAGACGCCTTTCCATCTCCCGCATCTTGGTCAGGTGCCTGTTTTGGTTCCTGTAAAGAAACCACATGGATATTATGGCAATGAACACCATAAAGCACATGAAAATAAGTCCCCGGCCCTGCTCCTTTTTGAGCATTTGATCGGCTGTCGCTCTTGAAAGACTCAACCGTGCCGTGCAAATAACATCCACGCCGAGGTGAATGGGCGCAACGACTTCGAGCATTTTTCGTCCGCCCCAGTCGAACTTTTTGCTTGGCACATCCCGATTTTTTGTGAAGGTAGCAGGTATTGACTGGAAAATGACTCTCCCATTTCTGTCTGTCACCACAAAATAGCCTGTGTCAGCTCCCAGACCCACCTCTTCAACCGCCCTTTCAATCGAGACCCTTAAACTCCAGAACAAAAAATCCTCGTCATTTAGAACAAGAACAACGGTTCCTTCCCCCCATTTCCGGCGAAGGGCAAGGGATCGCATTTGGTCGTCCTTTCCGTGACGGTTAAAAAGGTCCACCTTAATTTCTTCCTCTCCTTTAATCACAGGCGCCGCTGATATAAGAAGAGATTCGGGCACAGGCCTGTTTTTAAAGGTAATAGCCCCAGATTCATTAAACAGAACAATGAGATAGAGGCCTTCCAGGGATGCGATTGATATCAGTTCTTTATCATCAAGGCGATCCTTTTTGCTTTCAAAATCAATTCGCTGTGCCACATCCAAGAGGTCGAGGATTATCGATTCCCTCAGAGAAAAGGTTTCATCTGTAAAGCCTGATCCTGTAATTCCTTCAAGGTCGGCCTGTGATGCATGACTCAGGAGTTGGAAATTGTGTTTCGCAGCCTGCTGGATTTTCCCTATGATGTCCAGGCCCCTCTTCTCCATATAGCCGATAAGGGTCTTGTCAAGGGCCCTGAGGTCCATCAATCCCGTAATCAATGCGAGGGAAACGAGGACAAGGGAAACAAGGGCCACGGCCAAGGGCTGGAGAAATGGCCCAGGAGACCGCCGAGATTCTGTGGGGCTA
>JAUWPC010000104.1 GCA_030611815.1 Desulfobacteraceae bacterium | reverse complement strand
GGGGTCATCAATTTTTAATTTGCGCCATCTACCGCTTTGGAACATTGATCTTTCTTTTTTCGGGATCCTTCTGCTGACGATAAAAAATTGCAATATGACCAATCATCCCCACCAACTCAGATGCGGTTTCTTTTTCAATGTCGCCAGCTATCTCTTCTTTCTGACCTTTTTCCTTGAAATCAATAAATTTTACCTTAATAAGCTCATGTTTTTCCAATGACTCATCAACAGCTTTGGTTACAGTAGGGGAGAGTCCCTTCTGGCCGACAAAAACCAGTGGTTTCATACCGTGGACAAGTCCCTTTAGATATTTCTTCTGATAACCTTTCAGTTTTTCCACATATACCTCCGTTTTTGGATCTGTTCGCTCAATGATTCTGCAGCCAAGTTAACCCCTTAGTTGCGTTTGAACCTGGCGCTGGTTCATTGTTGAGAGGGAAAGCGTACGCAGAAGCCCTCTCGGGTAAGGTTTAGTCAACCGCCCGATAGTGTCACTCTATTTTATAGGGTTACTTGAGTCAAGCGAGGTGAAGGATGTATGCCCTGAATCTGATCCATAGCCCCGACCCCGTTTCCGCTCCCAGGGAGCCCTACCCGTTTTCACCTTCCGTGGGTTCGGGTGCCTCGAGTTTTTCTTCGGCGGGTGGGGCCGCTTCGGCCTTTTCCGTGGCAGAGGGAGGTGCCTCAGGTTTCTTCTTGCGTTTTGGCGGGGTGACGGGAACGCTTTCGATCTGGTTGCTTACCACAGGGCCCGCGTACTGGTTCACCATGGTCAGGGCGTCGGGCTTGCAGATTTCCATGCAGGCGTTGCAGAGAATGCACCGGAACCGGTCGATCTGCCAGGTGTTCTTCTCCTTGTCTACCACGATGGCCCCGGCAGGACATTTTTTTGCGCAAAGGGTGCACACAATGCATTTGGAAGACTCGATCTCGATGCGGCCGCGCGTTCTTTCAAAGAACACGGGTTCCTGCACCGGATACATCTTGCAGGCCCGTTTGCCAAAGAGACTTTCAACCAAGCTTTTCGTAATCGTTTTCCATATGGGTAATACGGTGGTGTCCTGCATGTTTCTATCTCTCCATGCAACTAATACAGGGGTCGATGGACAAAATGATCACCGGCACATCCGCCAGGTCACAGCCTCCCAGCATCTGCACCAGGGCCGGTATGTTTGCAAAGGTGGGGGTCCTCACGCGGAATCGGTCCAGGAACTTCGTTCCGTTCCCCTTCACATAGTAGACCACTTCGCCGCGAGGCTGTTCGAGCCTGGAAAAAAACTCCCCCTCGGGAAAACCCTTCACCTTCAGGTCCACGGCCCCCCCCGGGATCTTTTCCACGGCCTGCCGGATGAGCTGAAACGACTCGTTGACTTCCCGGATCCTTACCAGGCACCGCGCGTAACAGTCTCCGTCACTCTCGGTAACGGGTTCAAAGTCGAGTTCGTCGTATACGGCATAGCCGAGTTTCCGCAGATCCTGCGCCACATCGCTGCCCCGGGCGGTGGGCCCCACAGCCCCGAGTTTGTAGGCATCTTCCTTGGAAAGCACGCCCACGCCGGAAAACCGGTGCCTCATCGTGTAGTCTTTCTTGAAAACATCGGCGATGGTGTTGTAGTCCGCCTCGATTTCTTCCAGGCGGGCAAGGATCCGCTTGAGCGTGTCGTTGTCCACGTCCCGGCGGACACCGCCCACCTTGCAGACGCCGAAGATGACGCGTCCGCCTGCCGTTTCCTCTATCACATCGAGTATGTATTCACGCACGCGCCAGCAGTGGTTGAACAGGCTCTCAAAGCCGGCCGCGTCGGCCGTCAGGCCGAGCCAGAGCAGGTGGCTGTGAATTCTGGAAAGTTCGCTCCAGAAGACACGCAGGTAGAGCGCACGTTCCGGGATCGGGATCTCCATGATCTTTTCGACGCCCTGCGAATATCCCAGCCCGTGGATGAAGCTGCAGATTCCGCAGATTCGTTCGGCGATGTAGACCATGTCCTGGTAGGGCTTCTTTCGGCATAGGAGTTCGAGTCCCCGGTGAATGAAGCCAATGGACGGAATCGCCTCGACCACCGTTTCGTCCTCCAGCACCAGGTCGAAATGAATCGGCTCCGGCAGAACCGGATGTTGCGGGCCAAAGGGAATTACCGTTCGGTTTTGCATAATCTATTCCTTGCTTTCCGGGGTTTCTTCCGGTTCGTGCTCCTTCCCCGGAATGTTGAAGGGAGCCACAACAGGGATCCGGTAAAAATTTCCGTCGTAATTGAGGCTGATGCCCTCTACCTGGATCCCGAAGAGATCGTGGAGTTCATTCTCATAGGTAAAGGCGCATCCGTAGACGCCCGTGATACTGGGTAACTGGGCATCTTCGATCGGGATCATCAGACGGAGATCCAGAAACTTGTAATCCTTATCGAATGTGTAATCGATCTGGAACGCCTCCATCTTTGTGCAACCGATCTGAACAAGCCGGTACCCCTCATTCGACATGCTGAGGATCCTGTCCAGGAGTTCCTCTCTTGTGACTTGTACGATTTCCTGTTCTTCGAACATCATCGGCCCTCGTTTTGTGACCGCCGAAGTCTGTTGCGGCCACTCTTTATACCCTATGTTTTGATGCCTGCCTCCGCCGGCAGTGCTCCCCCGTTGGTTTTGCGCTTCTTCCGTTTCTCTCCCAGGATCGCCATAGCCTGGACCACGCTGTCAATGATCGCCTCGGGACGGACCGCGCATCCCGGGATGTACACATCCACCGGGATCGTTGTATCCACACCTCCGAGGATGTTGTAACATTCCGCAAAAAAATGGCCGCTCGTGGCGCAGGTGCCAATGGCAATCACCACTTTGGGATCCCCCATTTGATTGTAGATGGCTTCCACGACCGGCTTGTTCTGGTTATTGATGGAGCCTGTGATCAGGAAGATATCCGAGTGCTTCGGGTTGCCGGTATTGATTACGCCGAACCTTTCCACGTCGTACATGGGTGTCAAGCAGGCCAGCACCTCGATGTCGCAACCGTTGCAACTGGAACCGTCGAAGTGAAAGATCCAGGGAGACTTCTCGATAAACGCCATCACGCCTCCTTCATCCGTGAAGAATAAAATAAAGCACCAGCAGGTTGCCCCCCCCGAGAATTATGGTAGCAAGCCAGGCGGACTTCAGCATGAGTTCCCATTTGACCCGCGCGTTTGCATTGTCGATCAGAATCTCGAGGAAATAGATAAACAAGGTCACAAGAACGGCCACGATCGGGTTAAAAGCGAAAAAGAGATAGATCATTCCCAGGAGCAGGATCGTTTCGTACCAGTGCTCGATCTCGATCAGTGCCAGGGAAGGTCCGGCGAATTCGGTGGTGATTCCCTTGACCAGTTCCTGATGCGCGTGGTGGGAGGTGGAAAGATCAAAGGGGGATTTCCTGAGTTTGATCGTCAGCACATAGCAGAATCCCGCAAAAACGCCGGGCAGATAGAGAATCAGGGACTTGTCACAGGCGACGATTTCGGAAACGTGGAAGCTGCCCGTCACCATGTAGAAGCCCACGGCGGAGAGAAGCATCATCGGTTCGGCGGCCAGCATCTGCAGAAGCTCCCTCTCGGCGCCGATGGAACTGTAGGGGGAATTTGTGGAGTAGGCGCCGAGAACGAGAAACATGTCCGCGACGATAAAGGCAAAGATGACCATGAGAAGATCCTGGCCCCCAAAAAACATGGCCCCGCTCACCAGCATGAAGGCAAGAAAAATGAACAGGTAGTAACCGTGAAATCTGTTCACGGTGAGGTTGTCTTTTTCCATGAGCTTGAACACGTCATAGAAGGGCTGGAGCACGGGCGGGCCCACCCGGCTTTGCATGCGTGCCGTGATGATGCGGTCACACCCGTTGATCAGGCCGCCCAGCACCGGGGCGAGCAGGATATATCCGGCGATCCAGAAAAAGGCATTCATAGCTTCTCCATGACAAACATGAGAACCATCAGCGCTATGGATCCCACCAGGGATCCGCGAAACAGCTTTTCCTCACTGAAGAACTTCCCCATATAGTAGTTCCTGAAGGACCATTGCCGTGCATTACCGAGGGAGCCCATGAATTGATGGGGATCGGACACATTGGCTCCGGAGAGGTAAGGCTCCACATGGACGAGGTTCTTCCAGTGGATGAAAAACCCCAGAGGAAGCAGGACCATCAGGCCCAACATGATGCCCACCATGCAGATCGATCCCTGGCTCAGGATCGGATCCTGACCATACAGGGGCTGGATCAGGTAGTAGCCAACGAACGGGTAGAGGGCACAGGTCAGGACCGTGAGCACGGCCAGTCCGAAAAGGGCGGTCCACTCGATGCCGATCCCTCTTTCCCGTTGCGGCGCCGGTCCGACCACGGCAATGAGCTTGCCCATCCATTTCGCCCAGAAAAAGAGCATGAGCGAACCGCCGAAGATGACGATGGGGGGATAGATCGGGCTCCGGATGGCCATAGCCTCGAGCACGGCCCATTTGCTGATCAGCATGCCGAAGGGCGCGAGAAACATGCCGGCGATTCCCACGAGCATGGTGATGGTCAGAAGGGGCATCCTCGAAATCAGGCCGTGCATGTCTTCAATGTCGCGGCTTCCCGTCTGCTGTTCCACCGTGCCCACGGCGAGAAACATCAGGGCCTTTGCCAGTGCGTGAAAGATGATCAGGAGCACGGCCGCCCAGAGGGCCCAGTGCGAACCCACGCCGGCGCAGAGAATGATGAGTCCCAGGTTGCCGATGGTGGAATAGGCCAGAACCTTTTTCCCGTCCCGCTGGGAAATGGCAATCGCCGAGCCTGCCAGGAAGCTCAGTCCGCCGATGAGCGCGACCACGGCACCGGACGCGGTATTCTCCAGGATCGGGGAACACCTGAGGCAGATGTAGACACCGGCTTTCACCATGGTGCTGGAGTGAAGCAGGGCGGAAGAGGGGGTGGGTGCCACCATGGCGCCCAGGAGCCACTTTGCAAAGGGAAACTGGGCTGCCTTGTTCATGCCCGCGAAACAGATGAGGAGAATGGGGAGAAGAACGGCGCTCTTGTTCATCTGCAGCAGATGCCGGAAGTCCACGGTGCCGCAGGAGTCCGATGCATAGAGGATGGCCATGGAAAAGGCCAGCCCCCCCAGCAGCAGCATCCACAGGGCGCGGAAGGCGTTGTGCCACGCCTCTTCGGTCCGCGGATAGCTGATCATGATAAAGGAGCAAAGCGTGGTGATTTCCCAGAAAAAGTAGATCCACGTGATGCTGTTGGAAAAGATGATCCCGTACATGGCAAAGAAAAAGAGAAAAATGGCGGCCAGAAACGAGCCTCGCCGATCGGGTACGTCGGGGTGCTCCTCGTGGTAGTGTTTCATATAGCCCACGGTGTAGACCGTGATCAGGCAGCCGACGATTCCGATGATCAAAGCCATGATCACGGAGAGGTTATCCACGAAAAGAGGTTGTGTGACCGCGGGAACCCTCCCGCTCAGGTCGTAGAAGACCACGGCGCCATATTGGACGATCACCAGAAGTGGAATCCAGTACCATTTCAGAGAAAGCCGTCTGCACACAAACAGAAAAGCCAGCGCGAGGATGATGTCTCCCGCAATGACGAGCTTGTTCACCACGCTGGATGTGATGCTGAAATATTTCGGCTGTGCCCCCGTGCAGGTGACGGCAAGGCCGATGGCGGCGACGCAGATGAGCGCCGAGGCGACGAGCACGATCCATTTCTGAACGGAAACGGATCGGAACAGGAGAAGAAGCACGGCAGGGGCCAATGGAAATAGGATCAGAAAAATAATCCAGCTCATGGAGTTCCCCGAATCGTTACGTTCGGTGAGGTGAGGTGATAAGAACTTGCTTTTCGGTGGAGGACTATAGAGAAATCCCCCTTGTGAGTCAAGGAAAAAATGACCACAACATATAGGGCATCGGGCTGGATTGCGGTTCAGAGGCTTTTTAGGAATATGGGTTGAAATATTACCGGACCTTCGAGGGCTGGAATTTATTGGAAATTGACACTATTTAGGCCTAATCCGGACATACCACTCCGTTAGATTCTTTGGCCGGTTTTGAAGAAATCATCAGGCATATGCCTCAAAGGGAAACTGGCGATCCCTTTATCCTTTAGACATTGAATATACTATCCTCTCATGCTATAGAGTTTTTAAAAACTTGAGTATTATCGTTTTATAAAGGTAAATCGAGTGTGACTAAGTCCTGAGCCCTGAGTTCATGAATTCCTATCATCAAGGCCCTTATAAACACCCTGAAAAAACGGATACGCATACTCCGCATAAGGATTTGGGCAACCCTCAACTTGCTCGTCTGTCGGTTGCCGCATTAGGCGTTGTCTTCGGCGATATTGGCACTAGCCCGCTTTATGCCCTTCGCGAATGTTTCCATGGAGAATATGGCATTGCCGTGACCCAGGGGAATGTATTCGGGATTCTTTCTCTCTTATTCTGGGCTTTGGTGATCATCGTTACCCTCAAATATCTAACCTTCATCCTCAGAGCAGATAACCATGGTGAAGGCGGTGTCCTCGCCCTGACTGCACTCCTCAAATCCAAAGATACAAAAAAAAATGCAAGAAACAAGAGGGGCCAATGGGGTCTCGTGTTGATCGGTCTCTTTGCGGCCTGTCTGCTCTATGGGGACGGTATGATCACCCCTGCCATTTCGGTACTGAGCGCCGTAGAAGGGGTTCGGATCATCGCAGGTATTTTGTCGGGTCTGTTTTTTTTAGTAGATTTCTCCTTTTTCTGTGCCAACCTCACTAAAATATTTCACGGTGCCTGGTTTCCGCTGGTCATTGGCGCCATCATCTTCACGCTGATGTTAACGTGGAAACAAGGCCGGGCAATTCTGGCGGATCAGATAAAAAGACTTACGCCGACATTCGGTGAGTTCAAAAAAACCCTGGAAAAGAATCCCCCTCAAAAGATCAGGGGGCAAGCCATTTTTCTTTCAGGAAATCGTAGCGTTGTGCCGGCCGCCCTCGTACATAATTTGACTCATAACAAAATCCTGCATTCCGAGATTGTATTCCTCCACTTCAAGACGGAAGATATCCCACGAATCCCAAGTTTGGACAAAATTGAAGTTGAAAAGCTCGGCGGTGGTTTTTATCGCATAGATGCCCGCTATGGGTTCATGGAAGAACCGAAATATGGTACGATTCTTACCTTACTGCATGAAAAGGGACTGGAATTCAAAATCGAAAACGCAAGCTTGTTCTTAGGTCGAGAGCGGCTCGCGACCCGTCCGCCTCGGCTAATGCCTTGCGATGCCGGGCGGGTGGCGGGCAGGGTGGTATCACGTTATGAACAGGGGGAGAAGGGGCGGGGTATAACGAATGCTAGGGGTCAAGTCGTTGCTTGACTCTTAATTAAAGACCCAATAGGAAATCGCACCGAACTGGCAGTCAATTGCAAACTGACTCAAGGCTGAAAAAGTCGTACCAGCAGATATATTCTTCTCTGACTATGCGCCAAGCAAAGAGCCCTATATTCATTTGTTCATAAAACGTTAGGTTCCATTAGACCGCCCAGCCCCACACCGCTGCCGTTATATGCAACAAATACATAGTGCCTGAACGAAAAATCCTAATTTTCGTTCGGACACTACATAAGAAATAGGAGGTATGATTTGTCTGATGCATCAATAGTTGCCCCCATCTGGCTTACTGAGTGGATGGATGTACACGAGATTGCGCTGTGGCGGGCGGCAAATCTTCGGGGTTTTTCCACACCCCAGGATGAAACAGGACAAAGATTTCCTTTCGCTCTTTCATGGGCTATTCCAATGAACCCCCAAATAATGGTCAAAATTCAGAATGGGCCTAACCAAGCATATGCTGATGAGTATGCCAAAGTGAACAACCATATCAATGAACTATCAATAGCATTAGCAGCCGAAATCAAACTCAGAGGTTTTCGTTCCAAACCGCTGGCGGCCTCGGATCGGACCGACACGGTCAACATCAAAGGGGACTTTCCCCACAAAACTGCAGCAACAAGAGCAGGCTTGGGCTGGGTAGGCCGTCATTGTCAACTTATCACGCGCCCGTTCGGGTCATGGATTCGATTGGGAACCGTTTTCACCGACATTGAAATTCCATGTGGGCCACCGATAGAAAGAAGCTTCTGCGGTAGTTGTACGCGCTGCGTAGAAGTCTGCCCTGCAAAGGCATTGACAGGTAACGCATGGTATCCAGGATTGCCGCGCGAAGAAATATTGGATGTACAAGCATGCGATCAATGGAAAAAGGAACACTACTTTCAGTACCACAAGGGGCATAATTGCGGAATTTGCTCAGCAGTCTGTCCCTATGGATTCAAAGTGCTGAAAATAAAGGGGTCTGCCGTTGACTCTTGTCTAAAGTTAATATAACTCACTGAAGACTTGAACCCTTCCCATATTTTTGGAGCAATACATGACAATTCGTATCGTATCCCTCACACCGTCCATTACCGAAACACTCTTTGCGTTGGATATCGGAGACCGGGTGGTCGGCGTCACCGACGCCTGCGACTATCCGTCCGAAGCCCACGCCAAACCTCATGTCTGTTCCTGGTTCAAACCGGACATGGATCGTATCAAGGCCCTTGATCCGGATCTGATTTTTGGCCTGGAAACAGCGCATCAGCATATCAGGCCGTTTTTGGAACCCATGGGAATTCAGCTTGAACTGTTTAACCCGCACAGTATCCCGGACGCATTGACAGACATGCTGCATCTCGGGAAGTTGCTCGGTGAAGAGGATGCTGCACAGAAACTGGTCGGTGGATTGCAACACCGGCTCGACAATCTATCCAGACGCGTAGGGCGGATCGCGCCCTCCGAGCGCCCTGCCGTATCGCGTGTGCTGGAAATCGAAAATGACAAATTGATGGTTGCGGGACCCCAATCGTTCCAATATGATGTAATTGCGCGTGGCGGAGGGATCAACGTGTCAACCGGAATCGATGGCGCCTACCCGAAGGTTTCTTTCCAACAGTTCAAAACATGGGACCCGGACATGGTGTTTATTTGCGGTTCCGATAAACACCGCGTACCACGACTTAAGGCCGATCCCGACTGGAGATCGCTCAAGTCCGTCCGAAATGGAAAGTTGTATCAGTTCCCCTGCGGGCTGACCTGCCGCACCGGTCCCCGAATTGTTGATATGGCCGAACTTTTGTTTCAGACGCTGTACCCGTGCGATCTGAGGGACATGGGAGTAACTGGGAGTAACGGGGTCGGGGCTAGACATGGGACAAAGTGATTAATTATGGATAGGCAATTACGTTTGGAATATGAGGGGGCCTTTTATCATGTAACCGCGCGAGGAAATGAACGCAGAAAGATCTATTTTTCAGAATATGATTATCAAAAATTCAGAGAATATTTAGGAACTGCTCAAGACAAGTATGGATATAAATTACACTGCTATGTGCTTATGACCAATCACTACGACATTTTAATATAAGGGGTCATCAAGTCTACTCTTGGCCCATATTGTTGAATGTGTAGTGATGTGCCATGTCCAGGCCACTGAAAATACAATATCCGAATGTCCCGCCTGCCTCGCCTGAGCGGCTCGCGACCCGTCCACCTCGGCTAATGCCTTGCGATGCCGGGCGGGTGGCGGGCAGGGTGGTATCACGTTATGAACAGGAGAAAAGGGGCGAATCATTTGGAGGTGAACATGTCCTTCTGGAAGCGATTTCTCATAACCATTATTTCAATGATAGTCGTTAGCTTTATCGTAGGTGTCATTTGGCGGTCCTCATTTGATATTGTAATGCCAAGTTACCTTTCTGGGATTGTTGGTGGATTGGCAGCATTGCCCGTTTGGGAATTTCTAAAGAGGATTAAGCCGAAAAAAAAGTAGCTTGCGATTTGATGTTATTCTTGGGGTATCCTTTTCGCATTTGACCTCTTGAGTGTAAGATGGGGGCCAGTCCAATCAATCCCAAATACGAAAGGTCAGGCGTTCTGTATTTTCTCCATACGTCGTGATTCATTTCACCGAAACAGCCCCTTCTCCCGCGGGACTCGCCTGGTTACTCCATCGTCGTTGTCAAGCTCGATGCTGTCTGAGACCCCGGAGTGTTGGAAAACACTCGTCTCTAACGCATTCCCCGTATTGCCTGCGCCCCGTTGCACGGGATCGGCACATTCCCAAAATTCCCCCTTCTCGGGGCTATGGATCAGATCCAGGGCATACACCCTTCACCTCGCTTGACTCACGTAACTCTATAAAATAGAGTGACACTATCGGGCGGTTGACTAAACCTTACCCGAGAGGGCTTCTGCGTACGCTTTCCCTCTCAACA
>JAUWPC010000159.1 GCA_030611815.1 Desulfobacteraceae bacterium | reverse complement strand
GCGAAACTTGCGGCAAACCCCGGCTGCTATCCAACAGGCGTTATTCTTGCCATTGCTCCTGTTCTAAAAGAAAAATGTATTGATAATACATCGATTATTGTCGACTCTAAATCGGGCGTCAGCGGGATGGGACGGGAACCGCAGATCGGGTCGTTATTTTGTGAGGTTAATGAAGGCTTTAAGGCATATAAGATTGGCAGCCATCGTCACACCCCTGAGATGGAGCAGGAACTCAGCCGCCTGGCCGGCAATGATATAAAAATCTCCTTTACTCCCCACTTGCTGCCGATAAGCAGGGGGATTTTGAGCACAATATATGCGACACTTAAAAAGGATGTTTCCGGGGCTGACCTGTTAGACCTTTATAGAGAGTTTTATAAGGATGAGAAGTTTGTCAGAATTTACAAGACGGGGATGTTTCCCAATATTTCTTCAGTCAGGGGTTCCAATTATTGTGATATAGGGCTTACCGTCGACAAAAGAACGAGACGGGTTGTGATAATATCCACCATTGACAATCTCATAAAAGGGGCTGCGGGCCAGGCAATACAGAACATGAATCTCATGTTTGGTTTGAAGGAAGACACCGGATTAGAGTTGTTACCATTGTTCCCATAATTTGAAAATCTATCATCTTTTCTCTAAAATTCTCCCCGAGACAGAAATGTCACCTTGTTACAAACATATTAAGTCCGGAGGTTGAAATGGCCTTAAGATTTTACAATACAATGACGAGACAGAAAGAGGATTTCAAACCTATTGAGGATAAAAAAGTAGGGATATATGTTTGTGGTATCACGGCATATGATGTCTGTCACATAGGCCATGCCCGGTCGGCGGTAGTTTTTGATATTATTACCAGATATCTGAGATATAAAGGTTACAATGTAATCTATGTGAAGAATTTTACCGATGTGGACGATAAGATTATAAAAAAAGCAAATGCCGAGGGAGTTAGTATTTCAGAGATATCAGAAAGGTACATTAAAGAACATAATGAAGACATGGATTCGCTTGGTGTTGCCAGACCCGCAATGGCTCCAAGGGCTACAGAAAACATAAAGGGTATTATACGGCATATAACCAATTTACAGGCAAGGGGATTGGCCTATGTAAAGGAAGGTGACGTCTATTTCTCCGTTGAAAAATTCAAGGGATACGGAAAACTCTCAAGAAGAAATCTTGAGGACATGTTGGCCGGTTCCCGCGTGGCCGTGGACGAAAAAAAGGAGAATCCCTTTGATTTTGCCCTCTGGAAGGCAAGTAAAGAGGGGGAACCATGGTGGAACAGTCCATGGGGAAGGGGAAGACCGGGGTGGCATATAGAGTGCTCTGTAATGAGCCAGAGGTTTTTGGGAGATACCTTTGATATACATGGCGGTGGAGAGGATCTGATCTTTCCCCACCATGAAAATGAGATTGCTCAGTCGGAGGGCGTCACCGGTAAAACCTTTGCGAATTATTGGATACACAATGCCTTTGTCAGAGTGGATAATGAAAAAATGTCCAAGTCTCTCGGCAACATTTTTACAATAAAAGAGCTGCTTAAGAGATACCATCCGGAGGTATTGAGATTTTTTATGATCCAGAGCCACTACAGAACTTCCGTGGACTTCTCCAGTGAATCCCTTGCCGAGTCGAAGGTGGGTATGGAAAGGTTTTATACCACCTTGAAGAATATAAAAGATGCCGATGTGTCCGATGTGGATTCCTCCGGGATTTCGGAAAAGGACCTTTCCGAAAAGGATGAAGACGTTTTCGGGCATGTCGAGGCCCTGCCGGGCAGGTTTGTCGAAGCGATGGATGATGACTTCAATACTGCCATGGCCATTGGTTACATATTCGATACCGTTAGATTGATTAACGGTTATATGGCCGATAGTAAAACTTCTATGACTGCAGAGAAGCTCTTTGTGCTGGACACCGCTCAGAGATACATAAAAAAGACAGGAAAGATATTAGGATTGTTTCTTGAAGATCCTGACGAATATTTTCGGAAGGACAGAGACAGGGAGGCCGAAAAACGAGGATTGAATGTGGAGGAGATAGAGCGCCTGATTAGTGAAAGGATACAGGTAAGGGCTGCGAAGGACTGGCAAAGGGCGGATGAAATCAGAGAAACCCTTGCCGAAAGAGGAGTGGTTCTCAAGGATACTCCAACCACTACTACCTGGAAAATCGGGTAAATTTTGCCGTGAATGGTTACAAATATCGTAACTACTCAGGTTGTCGGGTTCACGGTTAAAAGAGTTTCAATCAACTCGATTCTCTTCCTTCAACTGTTGAACCCCTGAACCGTGAACCTGAACAGTTATCAAATATCTTGACAAAAGAGGTGTGTTAAGATAAGCATTCTAATCAGACAGTTGGCGTGGGAGGCAGTTGCAGGGAGTTTTTCTTTATGCTGTCAGTTGGTTAGCTGGACCATTCTGGATGCATTTTGAGAAAGATTGGTTATACCGTGGGCCGATGTAGCTCAGATGGTAGAGCAACTGATTCGTAATCAGTAGGTCAGCGGTTCAACCCCGCTCATCGGCTCCAGAAAAATCCCCCCTGACGCCCCTTTAAAAAAGGGGATGACAGTTTAAATTTTTTCTTTCAGGAGATTAAATCATGTCGTTTCTCCCTTTTTTAAAGGAGGTTTTCAAGCAGTTAAAATGTCGCGGATTTTGCAGGTCAGTCTCGGTATAGTATGAGGGTTTAAGAAAGATGCATCTGTATCGCTATTGATCCAGCCGGTGTTTCTCCGATTCACTTTTTCTAAAGAGTCTATCCATGAAGAGTGAACTATGGGTACAACTGGAAACGGTTGTGCCTCCCGTGTTTGGAAAGGAGAATTAGTTCGGGACCCTTGCAAATGTTTATCTTTGCCTGCCCAGTTAAATCTGGTTTTCTGTTTACCTGGGGTTCAGGCTCAAGGAAGGTAAGAATTTTAATGAGAGGAATATATTGGATATTCTGAGGATTAAAATTTGAGCCTGCCCCCCCAGGGAGGGTGTTTTGCAAATGTCTTAATTCCTAACTAAACTTTAAAAGGAAAGGAGTGCGTTTTATGGACGTTACCAGAAGAGGTTTCTTGAAGATCTCTGGCACAGCGCTTATGGCAAGCGGGGTCGGCATCAGTCTAAAACCGGTGTCCGCTTACGCCCAACCGCTGAAGACCAGGTATGCCAAAGAGACCACCACGATCTGTCCTTACTGTGCAGTCGGGTGCAGCATCATCGTATCCGCCCGAAACGGCAAGGTCATAAACACTGAGGGCGATCCTGATCACCCTGTCAACAGGGGATCTCTGTGCACCAAGGGTGGCTCCATTTACCAGTTGTCGGTCAACAAAAACCGGCTTGACATGCCGCTTTATCGGGCTCCCTATTCCGATAAGTGGGAGGAAAAACCCTGGGAATGGATGTTGGACAGGATTGCAAAAAACGTAAAGAAGAGTCGTGACAAGAGTTTCGAGAAAAGAAACGCTAAAGGGCAGGTGGTCAACCGGACCGATGAGATAGCCTCCGTCGGAAGCGCCGCCCTGGACAATGAAGAGTGTTTTATCTATCAAAAACTATTGAGGGGGTTGGGTCTGGTCTATATTGAGCATCAGGCCCGTATCTGACACAGCGCAACTGTTGCGGCTCTGGCAGAGTCGTTCGGACGCGGCGCTATGACCAATCACTGGATCGACATTCAAAACAGTGATTGTATCCTGATTATGGGAAGCAATGCAGCTTCCAATCATCCCATTTCATTTAAATATGTCACAAAGGCGATGGAGGGGGGCGCTAAGCTTATCAATGTTGATCCAAGATTCACCCAGACCTCTTCAAAGGCCGATATTTACGCCTCACTAAGATCGGGCACCGATATTGCCTTTCTTGGTGGAATGATAAAGTACATTACAGACAACAATCTTATTCAGGAAGAGTATGTCAAGAATTACACAAACGCCTCCTTCCTCGTTAATCCCGCATTTAAACTTCCGGGGGAAAATGACGGCGTCTTTTCCGGCCTTATGAACGGCAAGTACGATAAGTCCACCTGGTCATTCCAAAAAGACGGGAATGGGCTTATCAAGAAAGACAAAAGCCTGAGGCATCCTGACTGCGTCTATCAGCTTCTGAAGAAACATTATTCAAGATATAACCCTGATCTTGTATCAAGGATCACCGGCACACCGAAAGAAAAACTCTTTGAGGTCTATAAGGAATACTCAAAAAGTGGTCAGGTGGGAAAGGCCGGGACGATCATGTATGCCATGGGATGGACACAGCACACGGTTGGTGTTCAGAACATAAGGACCATGGCCATGATACAGCTTCTGTTAGGGAATATGGGCATCGCAGGCGGCGGTGTCAATGCGCTTCGGGGTGAGTCCAATGTCCAGGGCTCCACGGATCACTGCCTTCTCTTCCATATCCTTCCGGGATATCTCAAGACTCCAAAGGCATCTCTTCCCACGTTGGCTGAATATAATACCAAGTATGCACCCAGGACAGACGAGCCATCGAGCCTTAACTGGTGGAAGAACTACGCTAAATACTCGGCAAGCCTGCTGAGAGCGCACTACGGCACGAATGCCACGTTAGAGGAGGCCTATTCGTATCTTCCCAGGTTAGATGACGGCAAGAATTATTCATGGCTGACCATCTTTTATAAGATGTACAAGGAGGAGTTCACCGGATTCTTCGCATGGGGACAGAATCCTGCCTGCAGCGGCGCCGGTTCAAACAAGACGAGACAGGCCATGACAAAGCTGGACTGGATGGTAAATGTCAACATCTTTGATAATGAGACCGGCTCTTTCTGGAAGGGTCCCGGTATGGATCCGGGCAAGATCAAGACCGAGGTCTTTATGCTCCCCTGCGCCGCATCGATTGAAAAGGAAGGGAGCATCACAAACAGCGGTCGCTGGATGCAGTGGAGATACAAGGCGGTCGAGCCTCCCGGAGTTGCCATGCCCGATGGTGAGATTATCACCGAGCTCTTCTACAGGCTCAAAGAGCTGTACGAGAGAGAAGGCGGCCCCCTCAAAGAGGCCATAACAAAGATGACATGGAATTACGGCCCGATGGGGGCAAATGGGAAAATTCGCCACCTCGACACCCATATGATTGCAAAGGAGATCAATGGGTACTTCCTGGAGGACAAGACGATTAAAGGGAAGCTCTATAAGAAAGGTACCCTTGTTCCCAGCTTTGCCTATCTTCAGGACGACGGCTCCACCTCTTCAGGGAACTGGCTCTACTGCAATTCCTATACGGAGAAGGGGAACATGGCCGCCAGGAGAGGCGGAAAGGACAGATCAGGCATAGGGCTCTACTCTGAGTGGGCCTGGTGCTGGCCTGTCAACCGGAGGATCATCTACAACGGCGCCTCGGTTGACCTGAAAGGCAGGCCCTGGGACAAGGAGCATCCCGTCATCATGTGGAATGGCTCCAAGTGGGTGGGGGATGTCCCGGATGGCGTTGCGGCGCCCGGTTCCGGAAGGCCGCCCTTCATTATGAAACCAAATGGTGTCGGCGCTATCTTTGGGCCCGGCAGGGCCGATGGGCCGTTTCCTGAACATTATGAACCCCTGGAAAGTCCTCTCAAGAAAAACCTCATGTCGCCACAGATGATCAATCCCGCCATCACGAGGTGGGACAAGATCGGGACAGGGACAAGTGTGGATGCAAGGGCAACCGGCGATAAGAGGTTTCCCTTTGTCTGTTCAACCTATCGTGTCAGTGAACACTGGCAGACGGGTCTCATGACGAGATGGTGTCCATGGCTTGCGGAGATGCAGCCCGATATGTTTGTCGAGATGAGCCTCGAGCTTGCCCGGAAACAGGGTATTAAAAACGGCGAGCATGTTATTGTAAAATCGGTGAGGGGTGAAGTTGAGGCGGTGGCAATCGTCACACAGAGATTCAAGCCCTTTAATATCGACGGAAATACCGTCCATCAGGTGGGAATACCCTGGCACTACGGCTGGGTAACAACAAATATGAGGAAATATGTCCATGGCGACAAGAAACCGGAGGTTTTTACCTTCGGGGATTCAGCCAATCTTGTCACGCCGTATATCGGAGATGCCAACACCATGATACCTGAGAGCAAGGCCTTTATGGTGAATGTTGAAAGGAAGGGGGTGTAAGAGATGTCTGAGAAAATAAAACTGTATGATCTTTCAAAGTGCACCGGCTGCAGGGCCTGCCAGTTGGCATGTAAGCAGTGGAACGGGTTGCCGGCGAAGCAGACCTATAACAGAGGGACATATCAGAATCCCCCCGACCTTCAGCCAACCACATGGAATATCGTAAGGTTTCAGGAGATATCTGATGGAAATGGCGGTGTAAAATGGTTGTTCAGGCATGATGCCTGTATGCACTGCACCGATGCCGCATGTGTCAAGGTGTGTCCCAGCGGAGCGCTTTCCCATACGAAATACGGCACGGTTGCCCTTGACCGGTCAAAATGTATCGGATGTAAGGAATGTGTGTCCGCCTGTCCCTTTGAGGTGCCGAGGTACGATCCTGAAAAAGATAAGATTGCCAAATGCGATCTGTGTTTTTCCAGGATATCGGCAGACCTTGAGCCTGCATGCGTCAAGGCATGTCCCACCGGCGCCCTCCAGTTTGGAGACAAAGACAAGATGCTTAAACTTGCCTACAAGAGGGTGGAGGAACTGAGTGGAGATGCCTCTGTGTATGGTGACAAATTCGTTGGGGGGACTCATATGATATACGTTCTTCCTGAGAAGGCGTCCATATATGACAGACTTCCTGAAAAACCAAGGGTACCGGCCTCTGTCATTGCCTGGAAGGACTGGTTGAAGCCTCTCGGTCTTCTGTTGCCGGGCGCGGTTTTGGCAGGATCCTTTCTCCATTACATCACACACGGGCCTAAGGTTCCCGATGAAGGGAACGAGGCAAGCAAGGAAGGAGGTGAATAGGATGATAATAGAAAAAGGGATGATTAAATCAACCGATGGATTCGAGAGGATTGTGCACTGGTGTCTGGCCGCCTCCTGTATTATCCTGATTATAACCGGTCTTGGGATGATGTACCACTCATTCCATTTTTTAGGGACGATCCTCGGCGGGTTGAAAAACCTGAAATTTGTACACAACTATGCCGGGATAATCTTCATCATATCCGTTTTCTTTGCGATAGGGATGTGGTGGAAAGAGGCCGGAAAGTTTGAGCTCCCCGAGGACCTGGAATGGATTCTGTGCGCCGGAGGCTATCTCTGGCATGTGGATAAGGTTCCTGAGGTAGGGAAGTACAACCCCGGACAGAAGGCCTTCTTTTTGGCCGTGGCCGTCTTCGGGATCATCATGGGAATAACGGGACTGATCATGTGGTTCCCTTTAAACTTCTCCGTTGGACTCGTTGGGTGGATGTATCCTCTGCATGCCCTTGGGTTTGTGATCATCTTCGCCTTCTTCATTGTACATCTCTATCTCGGTACGATAGGCTCTCCCGGCTCTGCACCCGCCATGTTTACAGGCTGGGTGACGAGGGCCTGGGCGAAGAAACAGCACCCGAAATGGTTGAAGGAGATGGAAGAATCGGGGAAGCT
>JAUWPC010000265.1 GCA_030611815.1 Desulfobacteraceae bacterium | reverse complement strand
AGGAGGCCTACGCTGTCCTGTTGAATATCCTCGGCACAATGGCCGGAAATCCTCATAGGGCGGCTGCAGAGGCCTTGGGCTCTCTCCCTGTGTCCATTTGTGGCCCTGAAATAAAGACCCGGACAGCGACTATCCCCCGTGTGAACTGGCAAGAGGTTTTAGAGGAAGCGGGCGTTGCCGGCTCTAATCCTCCTTTCTTTGTCGGCAGGAGTATCGTTAGGGCCGTTAATGGAGACGGTCAGTTGCTGATCGTCAAATTGGCATTGGCCGAGGATTCGCGTCAGTCCTTATACGAGGAAGCTCTATGGCTGAAACATCTCTGTTCAGATGGCTATGACTTTCCCGTGAGATTCAACATACCGGTTGTTATAAAGATTCGGGGAAGCTATTTGTTCAGGTTAGAGAATCGACCTGCCAGCCTCCCTGAGAAGGCAAAACTCCATCCGGAACAGTATGCAATCGGTTTTATTTCTCACCGGGATTATTTCACCTATCCCAATGACCACAGAAAGGAAAAGCAGCTGACAAGGGATCAATTCAAGGAGGTGATACTCAGGAATGCCTTTTTATTCGGAAAGCTGACATCGTGGGGCATTGTCCATTCTGCGCCGATTCCGCTTTTTCACAACCGAGTGCAGGGATTTAGAAGGAGAGACAAAGGCCTGTATGAATGGCAGCGGGGGGGCCGGCTCGACAGATGGCTTGATTCATGCCGCTATCCTAATTTCGGCATCACAGGCATAAGGGACCTTGAGCACCTCTTTTCTTTCAAGGGGAGCAGCCGCTCACTTTACGGCCATATCGGCACACAGTTATTGAGTCTGTGCCTGGTCGCGGGGAGCTATTTTCGCAATCAAGATAGAGGAAGAGTTGGGTTCGACAGGAAAGGTGATCCTATTGACGCCCGGGATCTTTTCGATAAACAGTTTCTCAAAGAGGTTATCCGGGGAATCTTTGGCAGTTATTACCATGGGTTTGTGGGGAAGAAATTTCGCAGAGTCTTGCCTGTTGATTTTGATGAACTCGTTGCCAGGATGGTCGATGAGATGGGCGTTGATCGCTATATGGAGGAAATATTGAGGGTGGTGGATCAAAGAGAGATGACAGACGAAAAATTCGCCAGTTTCTTGGAGGCGAGGGGATACTCCGAAGAGGCGGCAAAAGGTTTTCAAAAAGGCCTGAAAGAGATCCCTATCCATAATGGACCGCATTTAGGCGGATTCAATCAGAGAACGTCTCTGCCGGAGCTCATTGAATCCGTAGGATCTATGTCTGCCCTATGTATGTTTGGCAGGTATTGCACGGAGAAGCACCCGCTTTCGGGGGAGTAACGGCTTTGGGGATTTTTTAAGCGCGTATCTTAGGGCGAGCCCTTACTTGGCGTAACTGTGAAGTCCGGCAAGGTAGTTAACACCGAAATAGGTAAAAAGGACGCAGGCAAAGCCGACGATAGAGAGGATAGCAATCCTCTTTCCCTTCCAGCCCCTAACCATGCGTGAATGGATCACCGAGGCATATACCAGCCAGGTAATGAGAGACCAGGTCTCTTTCGGGTCCCAGCTCCAGTAGGTTCCCCATGCTGAATGGGCCCAGACAGATCCGGTTATAATCCCGAGGGTCAGCATAAGAAAGCCCACGACGATCATCTGATAATTCAGGTCATCGAGTATCCTTAGACCGGGAATGAGTTTTAAGAAGATATTGTTTCGCTCTTCTCTATCTAAGCGCTTTAACAGGTACATGAGGCTGAGACCAAAGGATAGAGCAAAAGCAGCGTACCCAAAAAAACAGGTGATTACGTGACTGATAAGCCAGTTACTCTTGAGTGCAGGGATGAGCGGCTGGATGTGGCTGCTGATATTTGGAGAGAAGGAGGCATAGGCCATGGCGAGAAATGCCAGTGGGGTAATAAAGGTTCCAAAGGTCCTGTTTTTGGTTCTCCATTCAACGATCATATATAAAAACATTATGGTCCACGCGAAAAAGACTAATGATTCATAGAGATTGGAAAAGGGCGCGTGCCCAACACCCAGGCTGTACGATTCCACCCACCTGAGAATGATTGCCACGGTCTGGGCAAGGAGTCCTACCAGAGAGGCAAAGGTGCCGATACGGGCAAGAATCTCGCGATTCATGACCATGGCGAGGAGGTAAAACATGAACGCGGCAAAGTAGACAAAAGTCGTGTAGCTGAAGATAATCGAATTAAGCATATGTTTTAGCCCTTATTTAGTGAATACAGACCTCGTTAAGTAACATCTTTCTTCAACAATCGAGGTCACCGTCGAGTCCCGAATTACGAATTTCTACTTTTATTTTGTTTGGCGGTTTTCACACTTGACAAAATCAATGAAGCGCTCCTCAAGGTTAAATTCTTTGTTTTCCTTCGTCACTCGTCACTCCTTGATCGTTATTCGATTACTATTACACAGGCAACTCAAATTGCCAATTTTGCAGAAAGAACTTTCAGGACACTGTACTATTTAACGATTTGATGATCCTTGGAATAGACCCTTGAGGTCATTTGTCAGATGTTCCAGCTCCCTTTGAAGGCCTACCGGGTTTTTGTTGGCCGTGCCTGCTGCACTTATTTTCATCCCTTGATCTGTCTTTAAAAGATGAACCCAGATCCTCTTGTGTGACAGGAAAAAGGTGACAAAAAGACCTGCGATCATGAAAAAACACCCGATCCAGACAATGGACACGCCGGGGTCTCTGTTTACTTGGAGCCCGGTATAATACTTGGTTTCCAGGCCATCTAAGAAAAAGGTGTAAGGCTTAAAAGCAGAAGGGTCAAATTTTGGAGATTTAAGCATCGGCCCAGGGAGCATTTTTCGGGCCATTTCCCCCTGCTTGAACACCCAGAAGTCAACAGGTTTACCCTGATTGGGCTGGACCGAGATCAAGGCTGCCGGCCCCATCTTCATAATGTCTCCCCTCACATCAATCACCTTGAATTTCCCTTCTCCGCCCGGCAATACAATAGATTCTCCGGATTCAACCCTCATGTCGGTGACAGTAGGTCGAGCAGTGTTACGGGATACTTTCACCCTAACCGTTTTCCCTGGCGCGCTCCCATAACTTGCCTGATAAAAGGTGATCCCCATGAATTCTACAGGGTGGTTGACCAAGAGGCTTTCCTTAGCCACTTCTTTCCCTTTTACAAGAAAGCTGAGATCGGAGCGATATTCCTTGGGAGCACCGTTCTCATAGAAGTTCACAGTGAATTTATCGCAACGTACAGTAAATTCCAGCTTCAGTGGTTTCATCGTTTTTCTGAGCATAACGGTGTCTATCTGCTCCCCCTCTAAGATGTTAACATAGGCATCAAAGCCAAAAAAGGAGCCTACTAAAGATCCGACAAGGATAAGGAGCACACTCAGATGAACGAGGTAGACGCCGAAATGCGAATAACTTCCTTTTTCTCCATAAAAAAAGCGGTTTGCGCCAACCTCCTTTTCCCTGATTTGTTTGTATCGGGATTGAAGTAACTTATTCACCTTATTTACGGTTTCTTCGGGCGTTCCCTGGGCCAAGAAAGATTGTTGCGGGGGCAAATGGTCAAATGGTTTTGTCCTATCGGGTTCAGGTCTGGCAATAAAGCGTTTCCATGTTGCTGGAAATCTATCAAGAGAGCAGATAATGAGGTTCATGGCAAGGCAACCGATAAGGACCCTGAACCATATTGAGTGGTACATGTCAAAGAGGTCAAGGGAGGTAAAGATCCGGAGCATCGCCGGGTTGAGACGCCGCGCAAATTCAGCGGCCCCCTCCTCCTGGGGAACCAGTGTTCCTAAGATGGATACTATAGCTAATATGATCAGGAGCACAATAATCAGCTTAACCGAGCTGAAAAAGCCCCAGATAACATTTGACCGGTTTTTCGATTTTGATTTCACCATAATTATAGCTTTGAAGAAAAAAAGTTGAAAAAACCCTCACTCAGGACCTTTACGGGTGTTAGGGATTTCGTAGATGCACTTCCAAATAAAAACGTTTTGTCCTATAACACAGATTGCAGGAACCTGCAATTCCAAATTGTGGTTCAAAATGTTTGACCATTTCCTCCTTATTGTGTAATAGGGGTTGCGGGACAATGGGATTGCATTTAATTCCTCAATCAGTCAATTTTACCCCGTGGAATAGGTTTCCCCCAGGGAAATTCCTCTGGGGTCTGAATTCCTCAATTCTATTTAAGGAGAACCCTATGCTTGAGCTTAAATTTGTCAGATCCAATCTTGGAGATATCAAGGAGATGTTAAAAACCAGGGGATATGACCTGGAGATTTCCCGATTCGAGACCTTGGATCGAGAAAGAAGAGGCAAGCTGAGTGTCCTGGAAGGGCTGCGCCATCAGAGGAACCGTGTGAGCGAAGATATCGCTGCCATGAAAAAGAGGGGAGAAGATGCCTCAAATATAATTGCGGAAATGAAAGAGGTCTCTTCAGAGATTAAGGGAAAAGAGAAAGAACTCCCCGGAATTGTCGAAGAACTCAACAGCATGCTCATGGTTATCCCAAACATTCCTGATCAATCTGTGCCTGTTGGAAAGGATGAAAATGATAATCCGGTTATTCGCACCTGGGGTGAGGTCAGGGAAAGCGATTTTGCCCCCCGTCCTCACTGGGAGATCGGGGAGGAGTTGGGTATTTTAGATTTTGAATGTGCTGCCAAGCTTGCAGGCTCGAGATTTGCGGTTTATCGAGGTGCAGGTGCTAAATTGGAGAGGGCCCTCATCAGCTTCATGCTCGATATTCACACTAACGAGCACAATTACACTGAGATTCTGCCCCCTTTCATGGTAAATGCGGCCTCCATGGTCGGCACTGGACAGTTGCCGAAGTTCAAAGAGGATCTATTCAAG
>JAUWPC010000026.1 GCA_030611815.1 Desulfobacteraceae bacterium | reverse complement strand
TTTTTGTGTATTTTGTGCCTTTTTGTTTACCCCGTTAAATCTCTTCTGCACTTATTTAACCGGGGCGGCTATATCAAAACTAAATATCGAACTCAAGATTTATCATATCACCCTTCTGGAAACCTATACTGTTAAAAAATTTCAACAGCTTCCAGTCCCGCCGCGTTACAAATGTATACATGGTATCTACACCCACTTTCTTCAGGTTATTAGTCATTTCCGTGAACAGAATCTTTGCGATGCCCTTTCTTTGGTAGTCAGGGTCTACGCCAATGGTATCAATCCATCCAATATTTTCCGGAACGCCATATTCCCACCTGCTTGCGCCACCGATAATAAAACCAATCACCTTACCATCCAATTCAGCAACAAGGGAGGAAACCTGTGAGCGTTTTTCCCCTAACTCAAACTTCATTTCCCAATATTCGGGCCTTGGTTTCCCCAGAACTTTGATGTCTATTTCAACTATTCGGTCCAGATCCGAGGGAACCATTGTTCGAATGACAGGTGAACTGGAAGATCTATCACTCATATTACCCCCCATTATTTAAAGAATTTATTTATAAACCCATTCACCAGAAAACACGATAAGTCTATCATATAAAATCCGTCATGTCCAAAAACCCTTTTTGTGCGATAATGATCTATAGGCATCAAGATAGAGATTTTGGCAAGGCCAGAAGGAGGAATCCGAGAAAGTCGTACATTTCCGTACGTCGCCGAGGATTCCGACTGATAACGCAGTCCAAAATATTTATCTTAAAGCCTATACCACCTTATAAGAACATTTCCCCATGTAAGGCCGCCGCCAAAGATCGGAAGGCAGACAACAGCTCCTTCTTTTATGGTTTTGTCCCGCACTGCCGTATCAAGGGCAATGGCGCAAGAAGCCAAAGAGATGTTTCCATACTTGTGAATGGTCACATAGAACCTTTCCATGGGGATCCTGAGATTTTTTGCTATGGACTGGAACATCTTTGAGAAGGCGGTCACCACCCGTATGGACATATTCCTGGAAAGCCTGGGACTGAAAAAGGAGACAGATTAAAATAATTGGCGATTTTTGATTGAATCATTCTCTGAAAATCTTTAATCTTCAATTGATCATCTTCAATTTAAAGGGAGTTTGAGAAAAATGATAACTGCGGGAATAGATTGTGGTGCCAAGAACACCAAGACGATTATTATAAAAGACGGCCAGATCATAGGCAAGGGAATGGTTCTGACCGGGTTTGATCAAAATAAGGCCATCGTCGCCTCCTGGGAAGCCGCGCTGAAGGACGCCGGCATTTCGGAAGGTGATGTTGAGAGGACGTGCGGAACCGGGTCAGGAAAGAATTCCATCAAGACTGCCGACACCCAGGTAAACGATATCAAGGCCATGGCAAAGGCCGCCAACTATTTCTTCCCGAATGCCCGGACCGTAACCGATGTGGGCGCCGAAGAGGGAAGAGCCGTCAAGATCGATGAAAATGGGAATGTGGTTGATTTCGCCATCAATGAGAAGTGCGCGGCGGGTGCCGGTGCTTTTATTGAAGCCATGGGCCGAGCATTAGAGACACCGCTCGAGGAGATGGGCCCCCTTGCGTTGAAGTCAGACAAGAAAATCCCCATGAACGCCCAGTGCGTTATTTTTGCAGAGTCTGAGGTGGTGGGCCTCATCCATGCCAAGACCAAAAAGTCGGACATAAGCAGGGCGATCCATGATGCTATGGCCAGCCGCATCGTCTCCATGATCCGGAGGATTGGTGTAAACGAAGATGTTGCCATGATCGGAGGTGTGGGTAGAAATCCCGGCTTTATTAATTCAATGCAACGAGAGTTAAGGGTGAAAAACCTGTATATTCCTGATGAGCCTGAATTTGGCGCCGCTGTCGGTGCTGCTGTTATGGCTAAAGAAGAGGCATAGGGGAATCTGAGTTAATTGTTATTTGTTAGTCGTAGTTTCAGGGTGTCCTGTGAAAAAAGGAAGGACGTCTTCAGGGGCAGATCCAATAACGAGTAACAGATAACCAGTTCTCGTTGAAGGAAATCAAAATGGCAGAAGAAAAGAAACAAAAGTTCTGGAGGTGGACAGAGTCCAACTGGAAGAATCCTGATATAGACTGGAAAAATGCCAAGTATATCACCGTGGGCATTGACGTTGGTTCCGTCAGCTCACAGGCGTGCATTATGGCGGACGGGAACATACATGCCTATGCCAACATGAGAACCGGATCGGACAGCCCCAACAGCGCCCGCAATGCTCTGAATTATGCCCTTGAAGCTACAGATATGCTCGAAGACAGGATGGACTACTGTGTCGGGACCGGATATGGGCGGGTTAACGTTCCGTTTGCCGACCGGTCGATTACCGAGATCGCGTGTCATGCCAGGGGGGCCAATTTCATCTATGGTCCGGAAGCCCGCACGGTCCTGGACGTGGGTGGGCAGGATATCAAAGCTATCCAGTGTGATGAAAAGGGAAGGGTTACAAACTTTCTGATGAACGATAAGTGTGCCGCCGGAACAGGCCGCGGCATGGAGGTCTTCGCGGATCTCTTGGGGATGCCGATCAACGATGTGGGAGAGCGGTCGTTTCAGGTCAAGGAAGAGCCCAACGCCGTGTCCAGCACTTGCGTTGTCTATGCCAAATCAGAGGCCACCGGACTGCTCAGAAAGGGGTGGTCCACGGAAGAGGTCCTCGCTGCCTATTGCAGGGCCATGGCAGAGCGGATTTTTTCTCTTGTGGAGCGGCTCGGCGTAACTCCCGAGTTTGCGGTCACCGGCGGAATGGCAAAGAACCGGGGTGTGATGGATCGGTTGATGCCGATGATCAAGCTTGAGCGTATGAACACCGAGTGGGATACGCAGATTGCCGGCGCTGTCGGCGCCGCGCTTTTCGGCTATGCCCTTTGCAAGAAAGGGAAGAGGAGGAAGAAATAGGGAGTTACGAGTTGCGCGTTAAGAAGTGAAAATCCCGATTCATCGGGGATGATTGCGGGGGATTATATGAAGGAAGTGACGCTGACAATTAATGGCCAGGAGATTGTGGTGCCTGATGGCACCACTATTTTAGAAGCGGCCAAAGGGGCAGATATATATATCCCTACCCTCTGTTACTATCCGGATTTGCGGGTTGCCAAGGGAATTGAGGCAGCTAAGGTAGTTTATCAGGGTGACCGGAAAGTTGAAAACGCCATGCCTGAGGAGGCTGGTAAAGGTTGTGGCCTCTGCGTGGTGGAAGTTGAGGGTGAAGCAGATCTAATCGGTTCCTGCGGGACCGAAGTGACTGATGGTATGGTTGTAGTCACTGAAAATGACCGCATTACAGCCAGGAGACAGGAGAACCTGCTCCCCATTCTCGCGCGTCATTGTCATGCCTGCCTCACCTGTGCACAGCAGGAGGGATGCAGCAGGAGTCAATGTTCATCCAATGTACCTGAAAACGAAAGATGCTGCACTCAGTTCGGGCATTGTGAACTCCAGGATGTGGCCAACTATATCGGGATCTCCCCTTCCACGCCCAAATGGATTCCAACGGATCTACCCGTCATTGACGATCATGCGCTTTTTGTCAGGGATTACAATCTCTGTATCGGCTGCACCCGATGTATCAGGGCATGCTGTGATCTGAGGGGGATTGAGGCGATCGGTTTTGTTTTTGATGAAAAGGGCCAGGTCCAGATCGGCGCCTTGGGGCCTTCCTTGGAAGAATCAGGGTGTAAATTTTGCACGGCCTGCGTTGAAGTCTGCCCGACGGGTGCCTTGATGGACAAGTCTGTGCGTCCGGGCAAAAAGGAGGAGGATCTCGTCCCATGTAAAGAGGCCTGTCCGGCCCATATCGATATCCCGGGATACCTGAGGTTGATTGCCGAAGGGAGAAGGGACGAGGCCAATGCCGTAATAAGAGAAAAGGTGCCCTTCCCCGGCATCCTGGGAAGGGTATGCCGTTACCCCTGTGAAGATGTATGCCGTAGGGGAGAGGTGAACAATCCGATATCGATCTGCGTCTTGAAAAGATATGCTGCTGACGGTGAAGAGGGGCTGTGGAAGAAGAATTCAACCATAGGAGAGGATACGGGCAAGAAGGTGGCCATCGTCGGGGCCGGACCAGCGGGGTTGACCGCCGCCTTTTATCTCCGAAAGCAGGGGCACACTGTGACCCTGTTTGAGGCCCGTAAAGAGGCCGGAGGGATGATGCGTTACGGTATCCCCCAATATCGTCTTCCCCTGGACATATTGGACAGGGAGATCAACGATATCCTGGATACTGGCATCGAGCTCAGAACAGGTGAAACCTTAGGAAAGGATTTCAATTTGAACCGGCTCAAGAGTGTCGGCTTTGATGCGATTTTCTTAGGTCTCGGCGCCCAATTGAGCCGGCGTATTCCTATTGATGGCGCTGGTTTGTCTGATGTCTTGTGGGGTGTCGATTTCTTAGCACAGGTTGCTGAAGGGGAAGATATCAGGCTGAAAGAGCGTGTCATAGTGATCGGTGGAGGGAATGTGGCCGTTGACGTGGCCCTTACTGCCCTGAGGTACGGCGCTAAGGATGTAACAATGGCCTGTTTAGAGAGACGCAATGAGATGCCCGCCCACGAATGGGAGATCGAAGGCGCTCTTGCGGAAGGTGTTAGGTTAATGCCCTCCTGGGGGCCCCACAAAATACTAAGTGAAGATGGCCACATTAAGGGACTCGAGTTGGTGAGGTGCGTGGAGGTTTTTGATGAAAAGGGGAATTTCTGTCCTCTATTTGATGATTCAAAGGAGACCATTGCGGGCGATCAGGTGATCATGGCGATCGGTCAGGCCTCAGATCTGTCATTTCTTGAGGATGACAGTCGGATATCCGTGGATAAGGGTCTTATTGTGGTGGATCAGGAAACCCTTGAAACAGAGATGGGAGGGGTTTATGCCGGTGGCGACGTGGCAGCAATGCCAGGCGCTATCATTCATGCCATTGCGGCCGGACGTAAGGCCGCATCCTCCATAGATAAAGCCTTAGGAGGCACAGGGGATATTGATGAAGTCCTGTTTGAAAGGGTAGCCCCGAGCCAGCACTTAGGCAGGGATGAAGGTTTTGCCCTGTGGCCCCGTGAAAAGGCGTCTGAAATTGACCTGGAATCGAGGAAGGAAGGGTTTCAAGAGGTTTCCCTCGGTTTAGCTGATGACCAGGCATTGCAGGAGGCCAGGCGATGTCTCCAGTGTGACCTGCGTCTTTATTTGAACTGCAATCCCGCTCCCCCTGAAAAGATACTGGCCTTTAACGAAGAGTATATTTCCCAGGTTCCTGATACGGAAGGTGTTTATCAGCTTTACGATGAAAAGAAAAATACCTTAGCCATAAAAGGGACCCCTGATTTAAGAAAGGGTCTCCTTGAAGACCTGGAAGAGGGCAGTGCGGCGGCATGGTTTGATTTCGAAGAAGATAAGATGTACTCCCAGAGGGAGAGTGAACTGATACAGCAGTATCTCCAGGAGCACGGTAAAATGCCGGGAGGAGGAGATTCAGATTTAGATGACCTGTTTTAAAAGGTAACCGTTCACGGGCTTTTTGCGTGGAGGTCAATTTTATCTCTTGACAAAGAGGGAGGGTGTTATAATATGATTCCACAAGATGCGGGACGTGGCGCAGCCTGGAAGCGCACCTGAATGGGGTTCAGGGGGTCCGGAGTTCAAATCTCCGCGTCCCGACCATTAAAGTCTAAAGAAAAGAGCAACTTAGCGATTTGCTGATTTGCTCTTTTTTTGTGGATTTTAGGATTTGGTACCAAATAGGTACCACAAAAGGGGTCAGAGCATCAAAAATTAGGTCCGTTCGAATAGTGCTCTGCCAGTTGAATTTGCTTGGATAGAGAGTGTTTCATGGACAAATGCGAGTACCTGTCGGTCATAGATAGATCGCTGAGGCCTATCATTTCCTTAACTTCCTTTAGACCAGCTCCACTAGATCTTTTCTCTCTGCGAACTCTGCGTCTTTAGCGTCTTCGCGGTTTACCCAGTTCAGTTCCGAAGGACAGCGCAGCGTATTTAACTACCAAAACAAATGAATCAGTTAAATCCCACCCATTTCAGCCCAAGGCTACTTTAGGTAAATCATTGAACCGCAAGGCGCAAAGGACGCGAAGGAGGATATTTTTTATTACGCTTGACGGTATACCTTTATTGGGGTATTCTTGTAAAAAAAGGCTATGATTATGATCAAGAGCTTTGGCGACAAGATAACAGAAAAGATTTTCAATGGAGAGCGAGTTAGACAGGTGTCGCCGGAGCTTGAAAAAGGCGCTATCAAGAAGCTGGATATGATAAATTTTGTTACAGCCTTGGAACAACTTCGAATTCCGCCGGGAAATAGGCTTGAGAAGCTTTCTGGCGATCTGGCCGGTTTTTATTCCATTCGTATAAATGATCAGTTTCGAATTATTTTCAAATGGATCAATGATCATGCATACGAGGTGCAATTGATAGACTACCATTGAGGAGGTTTGACTATGTTACCCAAACTTCGCGTTACCACCCATCCGGGAAGATTTCTTTATGAAGATTTTTTGGAGCCATTAGGCATTTCTCAGTCGGCCTTGGCGCGTCATATTGGAGTCAATCCGAGAGTGATCAATGAGATTTGTCGGGAGAAGCGGAGCATTTCACCCAGGATGGCCCAGCTTCTGGAAGCGGCTCTTGGCATGAGCGCAGAGTTTTGGATGAACGCTCAAGCCGCCTATGCCTTGACAACACATCGCCTTAGTCAATTTGAGATACCAGACAAAATGCCTCAATTGGCTACAGGCTGAGAGTAATAGGGGACGATGGAGAATGCGTGTAGTTTGAATGAGTTAGCAAAATAATTTTCGGAAAGAATGTCTCATGAGACATCTGGTAGATCTGCCAAAAACCGGTAAAGAGTAGCCCTACCTACGCCGAGGAGTCTGGCTGCCTTGGCCTTGTTCCCTCCACTCTGGGTGAGGGCCTTTCTGACACTTCCCGGGTCCAGTTTCCTTGCTGGGCCGCGGGTAGGTCTCTTCACTTTCCATTCCCTGAGTTCCAGCGGAAGGTGCTTCGGTCTTATAATCTGGCCTCTGGACTTTACAAGTGCGAACCGAACGGAGCTTTGAAGCTCGCGAACATTCCCCGGCCAGGAGTATTCCGCCATTAGGTTCAGGGCCTCCTTGGAAAAACCGGGACTTTCCTGACCCTCTTCCACGGCCTTATCAAGGAAATGCTTCACCAATAGAGAGATGTCGCTTTTCCGTTCCCTTAGCGGGGGCAGGTGAATCGGAACCACATTGATCCGGTAGTAAAGATCATCACGAAAGGCGCCTTTTTCCATTTCGTGCCTAAGGTCGCGATTGGTGGCGCTGAGGAGGCGTACATCCACCGAGATGGTTTTCTCACCCCCCACCCGCTCAAAGGTCCCCTCTTGGAGGACCCTAAGGAGTTTTGCCTGAACTACCTTGGGTAGATCTGCCACTTCATCCAAAAAGAGGGTGCCGCGATCAGCCAGTTCAAACCGGCCTTTCTTGTTCCGCACCGCTCCCGTAAAGGCCCCTTTTTCGTGCCCGAAAAGCTCACTTTCCAGCAATCCCTCAGGCAACGCACCGCAATTGACCGGAACGAATGGTGCGCCAGCTCGCCGGCTCTCATTGTGGATGGCATTTGCCACCAGTTCTTTTCCCGTCCCGGTTTCACCTGTAATGCACACCGGATAGTCATTGGGCGCCAGGTCCTGGATCTCTCTATAAATCCGGAGCACCTTTGGGTCCTGCCCCACGATCCCGGCAAAGCTCTTTAGTTCTCCTAATTGCAGTCTTAACCCGATCAGCTCTGTTACATCTTTAAAAGAGGCAAGAACGCCAACAAAATCCCCTTTACTATCTCTCATCCCTGTTACGCTCATCTCAACCCGCCGTGATTCGCCTTCCGTGGTCAAGATATTGAGGGGATAGTACGCGTGTTCAAGAAAATCGGGCGAACCATCCTGAAAGGAGCAGTTGCCCCCGCAAAAAGGTCCCCCAAAGGCCTCATGACAGTCCTTTCCGACGACATCCTCCCTGCGATAACCGGTTATCTCTTCGGCAGCCCGGTTGAAAAACAGGATGCGTCTCTCCATGTCGTGGGCAAAAATCCCCTCTGAAAGGTTATCGAGGATACGTTCCAGGTTTTTTTTGTCAGAGACCAAACTCTCGAGGGTTAAGTCTTTCATTGTGTTTTATCCAAAGTAGCAAGATCCATCTACTCAGAGTCCATGTCAAACTGTGAAAAGGAACTCAGCTTGGCGGATGTAGGTTTGGGCGAATACTTTTTTGGTTCGGTCCCCTCTTTGAATGACTGGAATACGGTCTTTTTGGAATGCCGTCCGGCTAAGAGACCGGTCTTTGCATCAATCTTTGCAAAGACGATACCCTCAGGGACCTTAAAATCCTTCACCGGTCTTCCCTTCAGCGTTTCTGACATAAATCCGAGCCATATGGGACTGGCCGCCCTTGAGCCGGTTTCACCTTTCCCCATCTCTTTCGCATCATCATAGCCCACCCATACTCCGGTTACCAGGCCGGGAGTATAACCGATAAACCAGGCGTCTTTAAGATCATTGGTGGTCCCGGTCTTGCCGGCGGCAGGCCGTTTCATTGCCCTGATTCTCCATCCGGTTCCTTCAGTAATGACCGCCCCCAAAAGATCGGTCATCAGAAAAGCGGTCTCCTTTGAAATAGCTTGAACTATTTCAGGCTGATTCTCCTCTATGACCTGACCGTTCCGGTCCAAAACCCGTTTGACATAGATCGGTTTAATCAGCATTCCCCCATTAGCGAATACCGCATAGGCCTTAGTGATCTCCATCAAAGAGAGCCCGGAGGAACCAAGGGCTAAAGAGAGATCGGGGGCTATGGGGGATTCGATACCCATACTTCTTACATAGTCAATGGCGTAATTGACGCCAACCTTCTTTAGTATCTTGACGGTAATAACGTTTCTGGACTTGACAAGGCCTGTCCTGAGCAATGTGGGGCCATAAAATTTTTCCTTGTAGTTTTTGGGCTTCCACGTCTCTCCTTTCAGATTCCGCTTGGATACGTATGGAGCATCCATTATTATGCTTGCGGCGCTCATGCCCTCGTCAAGAGCGGCAGAATAGATCAGCGGCTTGAAGGCAGACCCTGGTTGACGCCGGGACTGGATCGCCCGGTTAAATTGGCTGTCTTTGAAATCCCGGCCGCCGACCATTGCCCTGACCTCGCCTGTTTCGGGCTCCATGCAAAAGAGCGCCCCCTGGGCAACAGGGACCTGCTCTAAAGAAACGTCCCAGGAAAAGCCGGACCTGTTCCCCTTCCCTGCATCCGGTTCTTTGCTGGCTTGGCCGGGCAGAGACCCATCATGTCTCCCCAAAATACGAACAAGAACAACGTCCCCCGGTCTCAACACCTTAGAAGGCCTTCTTACCTTAGCGGAGTAATATGCAATCTTTTTGTCCGGCTTCCTGGCCCACTTCATCTCTTTTAGCGGGAGGAGTGCTGTCTCTTCCCCCATCTGAATCGTGACCTCCTTTTTTTCGTCATCTACCTTAACCACAAGGCCTTGGACTATGGAGCCAGTCTCCGGCGGGTTTGATGCAAATTTCTCAATGGCCTTTACCTTAAAATCAGGGACGTCCTCGGCCCTAAGATGTTTGACAGGGCCTCTGTACCCTTCCCTTTTGTCTAATTCTGCCAAGCCTTGGTTCAAGGCCTCTTTTGCCAAAATCTGCATCTTCAAGTCTAAGGTGGTATAAACCTTTAATCCCCCCCGATAAAGGAGATCTTTTCCATGCTTCTTCAGGAGATATCGCCGTACATGCTCGGTGAAATAAGGCGCGCGTTCAAAGGTGTTTTCTCCTCTAACACCTATGTCGAGCGTTGAACTTAAAGCAGTGTTAAATTCTTTATCATTTATGAAGCCTTCCTCACGCATCCTTTCAAATACATACTTCTGTCTCGCTTTAGCGCGTTCAAAATGAGAGACCGGCGAATATCTGGCCGGGGCCTGAGGTAGGCCGGCCAATAGGGCGGATTCAGCAAGATTCAGCTCTTTGGCCGGCTTGTTGAAATAGGTCTTGGCCGCTGCCTCCACACCGTAGGCGCCCTGCCCTAAATATATCTGGTTAAGGTAGAGAAACAGGATATGCTCCTTGGAAAACTCCTTTTCAAGCTGGAGGGATAAAATGGCTTCCCTGACCTTTCTCCGGTAGGTCCTCTCAATGTTTTTAAGGAGCAGGGACTTGGTTACCTGCTGGGTAATGGTACTTCCCCCCTGCTTAATCTTCCCCGTGCTCATATTCTTGATGAAGGCCCTGACAATACTCTTGATATCCACCCCTTCGTGCTCAAAGAACCTGGAGTCTTCCGCTGCCACAAAGGCCTGGATCAGGTATTTAGGCATCTGGTCTAATGGAAGGATTGTCCTCTTTTCCTCCCAGAGCCTCCCTATTACTTCACCGTCATCGCTGAAGATCTCTGTAATGATAGGGGGTCGGTATTCTTTCACCGATCCAATGTACGGAAGGTTGCTGGACCAGACATACCAGAAATAGACTCCGGCACAGAGGCCTAAGAATACCACTGTTGACAGAGACCAGATTATGAACTTGAAAAACCGTTTCATCTCAAAATTTCCCCAAAGGGATTATGCTCAATCACCATCCAACATAATCTTCTTTGCGACCGCATTCAAGCAAAGAACCTATCTCGTGTCCGAACGAAAATTAGGATTTTTCGTTCAGACACTACCTCTTTTCACATCTGATATTTCCAATCTTCCGGTGCGGCAGGGGAATCAAAGCTCTCATTATAAGTCTTGCATTTAGCAGGCTGAGCCTGAGATTGTCCCAGAAGAGATGGAAATGCGAGACACGTTCCGCGGGTGAGGGGTAGTATATGGAAATATCTACCTCACGCAATTCTATACCGGCCCAGGCCGCCTTGACCAATACCTCGATCTCAAATGAGTAACGTCGTTCGCGCAGATTCAGGTGCTCAAACAGGGCAATTGGATAGGCTCGAAAGCCGCTCTGGGCGTCGCCCAATGATCTACCGGTCTCTACCCGAAGCCAGAAGTTTGAAATGGCGCGGCCAACGCGTGATGACGCAGGAACATACGCCCCATGAAAATCCCGCTTGCCTACTATTATTGCATCAGGATGCGCCTCTAACTCCGGAATAAAATGACGGAGATCATCCGGGTCGTGCTGGCCGTCTGCATCCACTGTCACCATATGAGTCATTCCTGACCTTAGGGCCTTTTTTGCCGCTGACAAGATGGCCACACCCTTTCCTAAGTTCTTGGAATGACGAACAATATCTACCTCAAGACCCTCAAGGGTATCAACGCCCCCGTCACTGCTGCCGTCGTCAACCACCATAACCCTGTCGTGAACCTTGAGGGACCTTGTCACCACATCCCTAAGGGTGCTGGCATGGTTATAAACAGGTATGACAATGATTACCCGAGGCGGATCGGACTCCGAAAACCGTACGGGAGTCGCTTGCGTCTCACTTGGGAATTTCGTGCTCATTTAATCCCCTGCAAGGGAAATTTCTATATTTGATAGTCTCGTAAAAAGTCAAAAGGTTCAGGCTTTGGAGTAATCCTATCAAAACTAAGTAGCTACAATAATTCGAAATACCTAAATTCCTAAATTCGCAATTCCTAAATCCCTCAATTCTTCAATCCATGTAAAAAGCCCTTTTTACATGGACGTCAATATTCAATGTCCCGGTTCATTCGGGAGATTCACTCAAACATTCTTGAATTAGACCGATCAGATTTTCGATCCTCTTTCCATTGAAAATAATATCGCCACCCTCATTCAGGGAGATCGATCCGTAGGGTGTCAGACTGGATTCCGGCCCTTTTTCGATTACAACAAATGCGGAACCTGGAATACCTTTATCTTCCAGGGAAATATGGGGCGGGCAGCCTGTGTCACAGATCCCTGCCAACGCTTTTTCAAATTCGTTAAATTCAATTCCATCCATGGCTGCATCCAGGCTGGCAATGCCCGAGGGCTGCTGCTCATTGATCACATAGCATGCCCCGGTAAGTCCGAAGTGGCATGCGGCCTCTCCCAAGGCACAATTGGGCAGGGTGTAGGAAAACAAGGCGGGGCTCGCCAATTGTCCTTCTTCAGGCATTACCGTATCAAAATAGTCAATATCCGTATGAAGACAGCCGTATACAGTAGAGGCGATGATTCCGATATCACGTTTTTCCGACCACTCGTACAATCCCGCGTCTTTCAATGCAAATGCTATGGCGGCAAGCCCTAACTTAGAAAACTCGTCCATTCGGCCGAAATGCTTATGGGGCTTGTCAAAAACAGACTTGCGGGCAATCCTGGGCAACCGGCCCTTGGTCATGGCAAAATCGTTCCGCTCCCTTCCGCGGCCCATACCCGAAACAGTGACCCACCCCACACCGGTAATCAATGGCATGACGCCTCTTCTCCTCTTTTAAGGATAATGGCGGCATTTACTCCGCCAAAACCGGAATTTGACGTCAGCAGATAGTCTCCAGACATCTGCGCAGCGTCAGGAGACACCATCCCGATTGCTTCATCGGCGGGGTTTAGAAGACCAACCGTAGGGGGGATGACCTTTTCGTAGAGGGCTTTCGCCCCTAAGGCAACCTCAATCCCCCCTGACGCGGCCATGGTATGTCCTATGGCCCCTTTTACAGAATAGACAGGAAGGTTTCGGCCACGGAACAGATGGCGAAAGGCGGTCATTTCCATCAAGTCGTTGTAGATTGTTCCAGTGCCATGTGCACAGATTGCAGAAACCTGTTCCTCATCCAACATCGCTCTATTCAAGGCCTTGCGGACCGCCTTAATCAGGCCATATCCGTCAGGGGCAGGTGCAGTGACATGATGAGCATCGTTGGCCACCCCCCATCCCACCACCGTCGCGAGATGTGGCCTGCCTTCCTGTTTAGCCCGTTTATCGCTCATCAGGAGCAGAACTGCCCCACCTTCTCCAAGGCTCAGGCCGTTTCGGTCCCTGTCAAAGGGCATGCATGGGGCTGAAGAGAGGGCACCTAAGGAGGAGAAACCGGAGAAAACGAATTCCGTCACGATATCCACACAAAACACGAGGACTGCTTCAGCCCTGCCGGCCGCAATCAATGCCGAACCCCGTGCCACGGCGATGGCAGAAGAGGCACATGCAGCGCTGATGTTAATCCCTTTACCCGTCAGCCCAAATCTTTGGGAGACAGCGTCCACCACGGAATCTAATAGAATGTCATTGGGATCAGCCGGAACCCCCCGGCGCAGCTTCTCGAGATTGTCTATTCCGGCCTTGGTGGTTGCAGTAATAATGACGGAATCCGACGGAACAGGGCCCATCCCTGAAAATAAGCGGTCAAGGAGACTATGTATCATGGACCGGTATCCGGGCTGCTTCAGATCCTCGATATGAGCAGCAATATGGGTCCTGTATCCCGCAACAGGGAAGCGACGAACAGGCTTGATAGCGGTCTCGGTCTCCCCTGAAAGGAGCCTGCGCCACAATCCATGGAGACCATCTCCGAGGGCAGTGACCGTGGTGGCATCAGTGATCCAGACCCGCGTTGCCCTGTTAATGCCTGAGGGGCACAGGGTCTCTCCTGCTGCCAATGCCGTCTGCAACTCTTCTACTTTTCCTTCTTTTCCAATGATTTGCAGTCACCTTTCCAAAACGCTCTAATGACCTTGTTATCTTTCCCCACCTCAAAATAGGTGATGCAGTAGTCCATTGAGGAAACAGATTGTCCTGTAACATTGCCGACCGTTTCGCCGGTGCGTCCTTTGCGGGGGTCAATGCGGGGTGGATATTCAATGAGTGCAGAGTGGGCTAAGGGGTTTAGGGTGTATTCGTCTCTCGTCTCAACATACACGAATACCTTCTTGTGGTCAGGGGCATCAAAAGTCCTGCCAGGCTGTCCCCAGGAATCAACGAGTTTACTGGCATCATTCCCCACGTAATTCTGGCACAATTTTGTATACCCTTTGCCGGTGGGGAAACCCATACTCTTGCAGCCTGAGCATATAAGAGCAGTGAGAATAAAAACCGTAGAAAATAAAATTATTGTTTGTTTCATAAAACCTCCTCATCCAGGAAATGATAAAATGAGACCTTTGAAAAATGTTCAATTTTAGTCAAGATCAAGGAAGGCGAAAATTTCAACCACAGGAATATATTATATATTTCGAGGATTGAAATTTGAGCCTGACGCCGAGATTGGCTAAAAGGGGGCGTTTTGCAAAGGTCTCAAAACAGGGTTTTCAATCAACAATGATTTATAGCCCTAAGATCGACCTGATGTCAAAATATTCCTGCATTTTCCATCGAGATCATTCCCTGGACCCTCTCTCTCCCTCTTGACTCCATCACTCTGAGGAATGTATAAGCTTTAAAGGAGGCTAATGATGGATGATATTCCCCCCTGCCTTATATTTATAGATAAGGAAGGGCGTTGGTACCACCAGGGGGCCGAGATGATCCGCAGGGAATTTATCCGGCTCTTTTACCAGAATATGGAGCTTGATTCAGAGGGCAGGTATCTGGTCAACTGGACAGATAAGCGTTGTTATGTGGAGGTGGAGGATACAGCCTTCGTGGTCAGGCGGATCTCTTATGAGGAAGGGAACCAGGATCGAGGACCCAGAATCGAGCTTAGTCTGAGCGATGACACCAAAGAAGCACTAATGCCGGATTCTCTCTGTGTTGGTAGGGAGAACGTCCTTTACTGCAAGGTCAAATCAGGTTTTTTCCCTGCCCGTTTCAACCGCGCTGCCTATTATCAATTGGCTGAATACATTGAAGAAGAGGGTAAGACCTATTTCCTGCCCCTCAATGGTCGAAAATACGTTATACGGGCACAAGATTCACAAGACAATTGTTAGGGCGCATCAATTCTTAACCCCCACTCACCGGAGAAACAATTTCTATATCTGCATTTTTTCGCAGGTTTTGAAGCCAGTTATCGAAAACACGGCTATGCTTAGTTTGCACTAAGGATGAGCGATACTCTTTTTCTTCTTCACGGAATTCTTTATTATCGATCCCTTCCCTTGCCAGCCACCTGATGACAAATACCCCCCTGTTAGTTACAAAGGCCCTGTCAGGATACCTTTTTCTCGAGTTAAGTCCAAAGGCCGCTTCGGCCAATTCCGGTGCGTACCCTATTTTGGATATCGGTTCCTGGCGTGTAAAGAATCCGGTCTCTTCGATCTTCATGCCCTTTTCCTTTGCTAATTTATCCCAGGGGTTGCCCTCTTTAAGTTCCTCCAAATATTTTGAGGCGGCAGAGGTTGCTTCCTGGGCCGCAAGATGGGCGGTATAATCATCCTTCACCCTCTCAGCAACGTCTTTCAAGGGGGGCAAATAAGATGCATTGCTCTCGGCCACCTGAAAGATATAGAATTTTCCGCCCAATTCAAACAACTCGGTTGTCTCGTTCTTTCCCAAGGCGAAGAGGGTCTCGCCAATTTTTTCACTACCGTCAATCCCGGATACCGGCTCATTTTTTGATAGGTAAGAGGAACGTTTTGCTTCAAGTCCGTACTGTTTTGCATAGTCGGATAACTCTATGTCGTAAGGCATTTGGTCTATGATGGACAGACCCTTTTCATGGGCAAGTTCCGTTGCGACACTCATAGTTAGAGTCTCCACGATTTCGTCACGCACTTCTTCTAAGGATTTGGCCGCAGCTTCTGTTATGTCCTCCACCTTGATGATGTGATATCCGAACTGAGTCCGGACAAGATCGCTGATTTCACCCTTTTTCAACTTAAAGGCCGCTTCTTCAAAGGATGGCATCATCTGTCCTTTCTCGAAATAACCCAGGTCTCCTCCCTTTGACTTTGTAGGGCCTTCGGAATACTCCTTTGCCAGATTGGCGAAGTCTCCTCCCTGGCGCGCCTTTGCCAGCACCTCTTTGGCCACCTCCCTTACCTTATCCTCGGCCTCTTTTAGGGCATCCTCACCGAGCTTAAACAGGATATGCCTCGCTTTTACCTGTTTGGGCTGGCTGTATGCCTCGTTATTATACTCATAAAAAGATTGGATCTCTTTCTCAGTGACACTGATTCCCCCTTTAAAGGCCACAGGATCTATCTCGATATATGTCACTTTAATCTTTTTAGGAACCCGATAGTTCTCCCTGTTATTCTCAAAATACTCCTTCAATGCAGCCTGATCAAACTTGACCGATTTCTTGAAGTCTTCGGGCTTAAATTCAACAAAGCCGATCTTGATCTTTTCTTTGACAAAAGTGTAGTACTCCAAAACCTCCTGTTCAGTAACATCCAGAAAAGCGAACAGGAACTGCTTAAGCTTTTTATCAAGGAGATCCTGGGTCATAGTCGCCTCAAAATCCTCGGGTTTCATACGATTTTGATTCAGGAGGGACTGGTACCGTCTCATGTTAAACTGACCGTTTACCTGAAACGCAGGATAACTCATAATCGCTCTCTGGCACTCGATCTCTGTCACATCTATACCCAACCGTTTAGCGGCCTGTGTCATTAACCTCTGGTTTATAAGGGATTCCAATGCCCGTTGTTTTACATTAAACATCTTTACCATATTGTCGTCCCACTGGTCCTTATACCTCATTTGCAAAGAAGAAATCATGTCCCGGTAGGCCTTTTGATATTCCGGGCCACTAATTACCTCCCCATTGACATAGGCGATTTTCAAGGCCTGATCAGATGTAAAAGAGTACCCAAAATAAAAAACAAAAACCACGGCTATAATAGCAATTAAGAACTTTATCAGCCAGGACTTGGCATGCTTTCTCATTAGACTCAATACCATATTAAATGCTCCCTCCTGTTTCCACTTCGTCTTTTTCAGGGCTTCCCGATCTATTTCTGAAAGACTTAAACTTTTTACGATAGCACCATCCATAATGGATGTCCATTAGAATTTGGCGCCGCCAAAAATTCACACCTCTCCCTTGCCATTTTAGTTTTTGATCTGCTATTATAAAGATCAAGGTCCTGGTACGCATTCTAAAATTCAGAGGTTCAATGCAAATCTCAACCGTTGATACGTCAAGGCCCGCATATAAGTGGGGTTGCGACTTTGGTTTGAAAAAGTAAATTTATGGCACAGCAGGTTGATTCCTACGCAAAATGGCGGAGCGAAGCGACTTCCACAAATATTCAATTTTCAATAGTCAATAGTCAATTCCGGCTTCGCCGGGTTAGGTTCATATGAAGTTCAAAGAAATCACCGACAATGAAGTTAAACAAATTGACAAGCTTCAATCTGAATACTTCAGTAAATACATGCACCTCTTCGACCCCCCTCTTCCGGATGGCGTGCCTGAACGTCTCGAAAAAATCGTTGAGTCTGCGAGCATATCCGGGACAGATGTGGTCCTTGATATGGGGACCGGCACAGGGATATTGATTCCCATCATCCTGAAATACAAGCCTGCCCTGATCTATGCCAATGATCTATCCGAAAAGATGTTGAAATCTGTAAAAGAGCGTTATCCCGACGTCAGGACCCTGCATGGAGACATACGTGACTTGAGATTGCCGGATCGCACTGTAGATGTTGTCCTTATCAATGCCTGCTATCCGAATATCGTGGATAAACATGGAAGTTTCACCAACATAAGGCGGATTACAAAGACCGGGTGTCGTGTAGTCATAAGTCATCCTATGGGAAGCGCGTTTATCAATTTCCTGCAGGAAAAGGTGCCTTTTCCCTTAGACGGTTTCCCTGAAAACAAAACCGTGGCAAAGAGTCTATTTGAGTCTTATGGGTTTAGGGTGTCAGGGTTTGTGAACGAGGATAAGCTGTATATCTTGGTCTTAGAAGGGTGAGAGCCTGAATTTTTAAGAGATTATATAATAGTGTCCATCCAAAAATGAGATAGTTTTTGCAAGATCAAGGAAGACGAAGATTTTAACCACAGGAATACGTTGGAGTATTTCGAGGATTAAAATTTAAGTCTGACGTCCCGCCGATGGCGGGATGAAAAATAGCCATTTATGGGTCGACACGAAATAGCGCTATG
>JAUWPC010000318.1 GCA_030611815.1 Desulfobacteraceae bacterium | reverse complement strand
CGCGGTTTTACTCCCGTACTTATCAGCCATCCGGTCAAAGGCCTCTGGTACTGATATGTCAGGAATTTCTACTTCTGCAGGTACGCCTTCAGGGTAGTATTTCAGCCAGGGTTTCGCTGCATAGGCCTCTTTGGCATTCATGTCTTATCCTCAATGGTTATCGTTTATTAAGGTCTAATCCAACTCCGCAGTGCAAATGCGGCATGTCTTTCGCGTAGCCACATTTCTGATCTTACACCTTGGGCACTCCTTTTCTATCTTGTCACGAAGCCATGGTATCAGGCCTTGCGGCATGTACAGCAGGGTCAGCAATACGATAAAGGCAAAAACGAGCATCCGAATCTTTGGCATGACACGCAGGAACTCCAACAGCGGGAAGAGGATGAAAACACCTCCGATGGGACCGTAAATGGATACGATCCCTCCAAATACCGCCCATATAACGATCTGGAAAGAGAGCGCGACTTCAAGCGTCGAAGGACCGGCAGTCCTCATGATGTGCGCATACAGCCCGCCTGCGATCCCGGCAAAAAAACCACTGAGGCAGAAGGCAAGGAGTTTGTACCGGGTGGTGTTGATCCCCGAGGATCTCACCGCCACCTCGTCTTCCCTGATGGCGTGCAAAATGATGCCGGTCTTGGAATCGGTGATCTTCCACATGATAAACCCCAGGCCCAACATCAGAACGGAGGTAATATAGTAATCTGAAACGCGGGAACCGGAGAGTCGATCAATCCCGGACAGGCCTAACTCCCCCCCGGTAATATCGGGAATCGCAAAGACAACGCCCATAAGAATAATGGGGAAGGCCAGGGTCGTGAGGGCCAGATAGGTGCCCCTCAACCGAAGACAGGGAATGCCGATAATCAGCCCTGCCAGAACCGCCCCCAATGCCCCTATTGGGATGCTTATCCAGGGAGGCAGGCCAAGACGGAGATTCAAAAGGGCGGTACAGTATGCGGCTACGCCAAAAAACAGGGCGTGCCCGAAATTCATCTGGCCGGTGAACCCGGATAACAGATCCCAACTGGCTGCTAAGATGGCAAAGATGCTGGTAAAAATGAGGATCCGAAGCAGGTAGGGATCTTGGCTGAAAAGAGGGAGAAGCAGAACGCATAATGCGAAAATCAATACCGCTACCCGACTTGGAAGAACCAGCACCTCTCCTCTGAAAAGCGAGTAACCCCTGCGCAGATAAAAACCCGGGAGACCCATTCTACCTCTCTTCCTCAAAAGCGACCCCGAACAAGCCTTCGGGTCGGATCAGGAGCACCAATATCATAATGGAGAGGGCCACAGAACCCTTTAAGAACGCCCCCATGGGGACCAGAAAGACCACTAAGACCTCGGCAAACGCCATTATGTAGGCTCCCACGAAACTCCCCTTTATGCTTCCCAGACCCCCTAAAACCACAATGGCTAACATCATGATCAAGGGATGCATCCACATGTGGGGATCTAAAACATAAAGGGGGACAACAACAGCGCCGGCGATTCCCGCCAACATCACCGATATCCCCATGGTTACCATGGCCACACGGGCCTCATTCATCCCCATCAGGTTGGCAACTTCCCTGTCCTGGGCCGTAGCCCTGAGGGCCAGACCTAACTTGGTCTTCATCAGCAGTACCCAGACACCAAAAAGGGCCAACACTGCCACACCGAAGGCAAGTATGTGCTGGTAGGTCACCTTAACGCCCACTATTGTAGCGTACCCGGAAACTAAGGGTGGGACGCCGAGGTAATGGCCTCCAAAACAAATAAGGAGCGCTTCCTGGATGACCATGGCCAGGGCGATGGTGGCGATCAGCACAGCGGCCTCGTGTTCTCTTATCGGCTGGATGAAGATCTTATAGCAGATAACAGAGAGTAGACCGACCGCGAGAACAGACAGGGGCATGGAGATATAGGGAGACATCCCGAGGTAGTGGAATCCCACATAGATGAAATAAGCGGCCAGCATGTAAAATGCGGTATGGGCAATATTGACAATGCGGGCCACACCAAAGATCAGGGAAAACCCTATTGCAAGGAGTGCATAGATGCTTCCATTGATCAAACCGTTAATGATGATATTCTGGATCATTTCTTTTTGATTGAATTAATTGAACATCGGGGGATTGGTAGCAATCCCCCGATATTTACTTTAAAGAAGCAGGTGTTCCCATAGGCATTCCACTGGGGTCTCGCTCCCTACTTCTTATAATACTTTACAACCCATGGTGGTATCACATACGGCACGGCACCCTCATATGTGATATTCTGCCAATTGAGGGGCCAGACGCACTTGTTTTCGCCATTCTGCCACTGAGTGCCTAATGCGGTGACGAACCCGGGACCCCATATAACGTCGTGGGTTTCATCGAAAGCCAGCACACCTGCAGCACCGACCTGTTTGGTCTTTTCCAGTGCTTTAACGACCTTATCAGGATCTAAGGAATCTGCCTTTTCGACCGCGTTAGCAAGGGCATAAACGGCTTCATAGGTGCCGGCAGTGTAGTTTGGGGCCTCCTTGAACCGCTTGCGGTATTTGTCGAAAAACGCAATGGTCGTATTCGTGACTTTAACCCGGGCATAGGTGTTGATGGTCAGGGTATAGTTCCCTTTGCCGCCGGTGGCTGCCCAGAACCCATCTTTTTGCGCTTCTACATTGATCCCGACCGCTGCGGCAGGAACTTGAAGCTCCCCCCATTGTTTGGCAAAGGTAATACCTATCGATGATGAAAAAGAAGTGAATATAATATGGGCACCTGAACTCTGAATAGCCGACAGTTCGGCGGTCATATCCGTGGCAACCGGAGAGGGTCGCCATACGCCCACAACCTCCATCCCCATCTTGGGGAGATTCTTCTCGGCTATCCCCACAATGGGATCGCACCAGACCGCTTTTTCAGCAACAATGGCCACCTTGATCTTGGGTATCTTCAACTCCGTTGCCATTATTTTGGCGACCATTCCCAGGAGAATGAAGTCTACCTTGACCAGAAATCGGGAATTAATGGGTGTGACCCTGAACCAATACTTATACCGGTCATAGTTTTCCTTAACACGGCTACACAGCTTGGGGTGAGCCGCCCCGCAACCGATAAAAATCTTTTTGTTGTCCATGGCAATGTCCTGCATGACAAGGACCGCCTCGGTACGGAAACCACCCACTAAAAAATCCACCTTGTGGCGCGCAATCGCCAATTCCATGGCATTTGTGGCATCCGGGACGCTCAGGAACTCGTTGGAATCCACCTTGACCAGCTTGACGGGAAGCCATTCATTCCCCACTTGGATCCCCCCTTTGGCATTGATTTCTTCGGCTGCCAGGGTGGCCCCGTTCCAATGCCCCTCTCCCTGGGTGAACTGCATCGGTCCGATCACGCCGATCTTGATGACATCTGCTCCCCAGGCATGGGAACCAATTGTCATGACAAAACAGGCTGCCATTAAAACGCTCCATCCAAAAATGCTCTTTTTCATAGTCTTTGCCTCCTTTCAGACACTCGCATGGTTTAGTCCTTTACAAATGACATTGTACGCAAAATAAGCGCAATCTCTCCTCCCCAAAGAGCCTTTCCGGCTATGAAATTCAGGGATTCAAAGATTGAGGGATTAGATTGAAGAGATTGCCGTCAATTCCTTAATTCCGGCTTATCCGGGTTAGGTTTTGTAGAAAACCAGCCAACAGTTCCTTATGTCCCTGTGTGCGGGACTGAATATCAGATGTTGCAAAAAGCAGTTGTTACATAAACGGTGAATTTGAGCTGGATTGAAAGTGGCAAGTTCCATAGTGTCCATTTTGCAGTAACACAAGGTACATTATATTGAGATCAATTCCCACAGGCAGTCCTGTTGTGTTGAGTCTGCTGCCGGGAATTCTATATTAGTGCCCGAACGAAAACTGTCTTTTTCGTTCGGGCACTATTTAAATAGGCGGGTATGT
>JAUWPC010000189.1 GCA_030611815.1 Desulfobacteraceae bacterium | reverse complement strand
GATTTCTGCCAGCATTGGCCCACCCATCTCAATAATAATCGTGTCGCTGATCTAAGAGAAAATAATCCTAGAAGCGGAAGCAACGATGAATTTCGCCTCACTGAAAAATGGACATCCTCAGCAAAGAGCGTGTTTCGTTTTGATATACAAGGGCAGGTTGCTATGTCCTCACATGCCGGAATTCCCTGGTTGAAATATATAATTGATCAGGTTGGCGATTCCGTACATTTTTGGCCATTCGATGGTTTTAATTTACCTCCTGAAAAATCAGTAGTGGCAGAAGTATATCCCTCAATTTTCAGAAATAGATATCTTCGTCATGGGCGAAACAGAGATGAGCATGACGCCTATTCGATTGCTATGTGGTTAAAACAGATGGATGGACGGGGAGACCTTGAACGCTATTTCACTCCCCCATTATCGCCAGGCGAACGCAAGAAGGCCGAATTAGAAGGCTGGATATTGGGAATTTGCTGATAGAATTTTGAGAGTGGAGAGTTTCTGCAGCCTAATCGTGAAAGAGGTGCTGGTTATAAGCTATTGGCACAGAGGGCCTATTTGTTGTTTTTCTAACGACGTTGTCAAAACTGCAACCACTGGTTGCATATTTGAATAAGGAGCAAGTCCGGACTATTGATTTTGGTCTTCATATGAAGCTTTGGCCAACACACCGAAATAACAACACCTATACATACATAAGAAGAACTCGCGCCATTGGTGCGAGAAATCGGATGAGGGCCACTGGTCAAAGGTCAACTTTTCACTAACGTCCGGACAATTCAAATCAGAGGGAAGAATGACTGAATCCCAGAAGCTACCGGAGCCCAAGAGACTCCCCGATCCGGATTTGAGGGGGGCGAAAAAGGCCATACAACGGGCGGCCCTGAAGGCTCATGAACGGGGCCGGCGCTTTGGCCACGGTATCATTATCTTTGAAAACGGAAAAATTGTTGAAGAATTTCCAGTCAGAGATATCCCGGATGAAGACAAGTCTGATGAGGGGACACAGGGACAAACCTGAACTATTCAATAACGCACGAACAATTCAAATAGGAGGGAAGATGAAAAGATTTCTATTTGAATACAAAACGTTCTGAGATTCTCACAAAATGACGTGTCGAAGCCAACGACATGAAGATAAAATATGTCGATAGAATAAACCTATTTCGACACGTAATAGAGAATACGAGCCATCGAGAAAAGAAAGTTGAGGCAGAAACATGCCGCGAAAAAGTTTTAATATCGGTCAGATGTTGGTGAAATCGTTGACATTGGAACAAATAGCCGGTTTGCTTACGGTGATATCATCCTCAAGCGATTTTAACCTGTACATGGAAAAATTCGAAGCGACAGACCCGGACATGGCGGCTGCTGTGAAAAGGATTCTGGCCCTTGGTTCAGATTCAAAAGACAGGCCTAAAACCAAGCCATTGGCTTCCCTTAAACGAACAATGGAGTACTGGGGATCATTGTGGCAAAGATATGATGACATTATCAGCGAGGTTGGTGATGAAGACGGTAGATATGCGGTCGAGGATCATCACTGGGAACCCCCATATTTTGACGGGTCAAGCCTGGCATACGACCTGGAACCGATTGCGGAGAAGATGTTGACGATCATGGAAGAGGTCTACGATGAAGTCAATGATCCGGATCTGTTTCACAATGCGTTAGAGGAAATAGATGTCCAAATTGGCGCATACCCCGAATGGATGGGAGCGGAGCACGGGGAACCCTGCGTTCTTGAAGAAAAAATGACGCAATGCGTGTTGAAGTGGCTGTGGCTATCCTCAAAGAAGGGAACCGATAGGGGCGAGATCTTTGTCGAGCAAGTCCTGGAATTTGAAAATGTTTTTGAAATGGTCGAACTGGAGTCAAAAGCTCTTGTAGGATTTCTCGTCGAGTTGTCAGAAAGTGCCTGCAGGGGAATATATGAATTCCTGAAAATGGGCGATCATCGTGCCGACCTGGATAATACCTACTCAGCCTGGCATCAGATCAAACACGAGTATGAAGCACGATTTGATTCGGATAGTTACCTTGAATCGTGCCAAAAACATCTTCCTAAGAACTGGCGATACGGCCTGCCCCTTGTTGATGATGCGATAAGCCAAAAAAATCATCAGTTGGCAGAATCCCTGCTCATCAAAACCTTTTCAAGTTATCTGGGAGGAGATAGGAAAAAAAAGTGGCTTCCGGAGAGCTCTTTACTACTCACCGAGTGCAGAACCTTTTTCCCTGAGGGTGATGAAGATATTACCTCCTTACTTAAGACCTGGGCGGATGTTGCCAAACGGCTGAAAAATAAGGGGCGCTGCGCCGCCGCCCAATTTCAGGCCGTCACGTTTGATGATTCGGAAAAATGGGATATGGTTCTAAAGACGTACCAGCGCCTTTCCAAAGGAGTTATGCAAAAGAAGCTTGCTCCGCTTTTTACCCAGTGGAAGAATGAAATGGCCGCTCGAAGCTACCCATACTTTTTGGACTCGCCTAAAGTTATGGACACCTGGATTCACTGGCTGATTGAGGCCCTCTTGGATGAGAAAAAGAATGGGGGCAAATTTCTCAATAAGGTGGCTGGCTGGCTTTCAGATCTGGAAAAGCATCCGAAGGTCTTAAAACAACAATGGCTTTGGCTGGGTCTATTCACCCGAGATCTTCCCAACAGTGAAAAGATCAAGACAAAGTATCCGTCTTTTTGGAAGACCGTTCTTCCAGAAGATGATTCCGGGGGAGATCTGGCCAACTCGCGGCGTAAGGGCTTGCGCAAAATGAAAGCCGGATCGTACCTCACAGACGTTCTGGAAATCTGGAAAAAGCATCTGAGGCGTATTATTCCAGATCCTGCGAATGCCCATAAATCGAATTACGAAGAATATGCGTGCTGGGCTGAAGCCTTGTTTGAAATCAACAAAGACGAATACTATGCCCTGATGGCTCAATGGCGAAGAAAGCATAATCGTCGCCGAAACTTGTGGCGGGATCTGAAAGCCATGAATCTGCCTGTGGATTGATGGGAGAGACAAGAACGAAATGGAGAAAGTATGAGTGAATACCAGTATTACGAATTTCGGGCCATTGATCAGCCGTTAGACGAAAAGGCGATTCAGGCCCTGAGAGATTTGTCTTCAAGGGCGCAGATCACCCCTGCCAGTTTTGTGAGACGGCTAAACGAAGCGGGCCGTGATGGACAAGCAGTGAATTCTTAAAGGGGCGACTTTCTGAAACGCCTCGACCAGGAATGGCCGCGTCCATCAAGGCTTTCAGGGAAGATTTCAGTAAAAAGGCCATGGCTGGGTAGGTGGTGCATCATGGCCAAATTCGACTACCCCTTGGATCAGGCATGACAGCAGTGCCCAGTGATGAGATGGTTCAGGTTCCTGTGAGCCCGTTGCGAGGCATTCGAGAAACCTCTCCCGGTCTCTTTTGGTCCTAAACAGGTCTTGCCCGGCATTGCCTCGGTTCATCACGTGATAGAAGGCGCCCGGGTATTCTATTCTGATGGGTCTTGCCATGGCCGTGGGGGTTTGTGATAAATTTTCCTATTTAGTGTCCGCACGAAAACTAGGATTTTTTGTTCAGATCAAGGAAGGCGAAAATTTTAACCGCAGGAATACATTGAGTATTTCGAGGATTAAAATTTGAGTCTGACGCAGATATGGGCGAAAAAGACAGTTTTCGTTCAGGCACTATTTACCTTCGCTTATCCATTTGACGAGTTCCGGACGCTCCTGATCTGCCCATTCAGGAGAAACACGGAGTTTTATGAAAGAGGAATATATCTCATCTATTGCGGATACCGCCTCTTCTATTAGGAACATTTTTTCATAAAAAATCCCGTCCGGGTCCTCCCCTCTGTCCTGCATTACTTTGGGCGACTTAAAAGTACTGAAATTCATCCAGATGGAATCAAGAACAAAAGACCACTGGTTGTCGCCGATAACCAGTTTTACCGTAGCCTGGATGATCTCTTTGTCTTCTGCAAGCGCAAAACGGGCCTCTTTCATATTCGAAGCTTCGCCTGCACAGATGATTGTCTCCTTCCCCCTTTCGTTTTCTGACTGGAGTGTGATCTTTCCGTCAAACCAGAGTTCGGCCGTTTTCTTCCCGCCAAGGTCAAACAGACCCCTGTCCGTTTCCGCCCTGAACCACAGCCAGACAAGAAACTCCCTCCCCAGGAATTGTGTTTCTCTCACCTTTTCCAAAAGCTGCATAACTATTTCTCCTCTGAAGAATTCGAAGGGGCAAGGCCGTCAAGGAGATCGGGTGAAGCGCCTTCTTTTTCAAGGAACCTGCTGGCAAGAGTATAGGGACAGATTGCCTGGAGCTGAACATCAAAGGTCTGAAGAAAAAATTCCGCAAATTCGTCGCAAAGCCTGTTGGTGGTGCAACCGAATATTATAAGACCGGTACTATAGTTCCAGATCATGTCATAGCATCTGGAAACAGGAATTGCCCTCTTCAGGAGACGAAGCCTGACACCGTCTTTTATATCCGAACGACGTCTTTTTTGCAGATATTCGAGATTTTCATCTTTCTTGATCTTTTCTTCAGCCTCTAAGCAGTATTGTTTCAGCGCTGTCGCAGGAATTTTCCTTTCATCAACCCGAAGTGACATGGTAATGTAAGGTTCTTTGAGAAACTCAAGCCCCCCAAACCGGTTGTCGAACATGTCCATGACATTGACCCACCCCACAGAGCGTTCATCAATTGATTTTTCATCAAGATTCCGGAAGGAGTATCGGGCGATCTTTTCAGACAGGACTTCCATGAAGTTTTCCGGAAGAGCGCCGTCTGTTAGATATCTGGTAAAACTTCCGGATCCGGATATTAGACCCATTTTTTATCCCTTTCCAAAAAATATTATCACATTGTTGCAGGCCGTCCGATACACCACCTCGTTACAAAGGCCGGCGAGAAATAAGGGTGAGGGCAGCCGAAAAAAATGACACTATCAAAATCAGGACACAGGTGTCAATGAATAGCAATATAGAATTCCCCCTCCCCGTATCATATTCGTTCTGCCACCGGCGTATCTTAAAACACCCAATGCATTACCGTGGTTTTTAATTTTTTCATTGACATTATTAAATGATTGCGTCAAACTAATTGGTTTGGAAAAAAGCATCAGATATGGTCGTTTCACTATAGATTTACACCAACCGATCTCTTAAATGAACCGTCCCTTCCGGGCGGTCAAAACAAATAAATAAACCTTATGGAAAAGTATAACAGAAAAGAAGTTGATAAACGACGGACATTCGGGATCATCAGTCATCCGGATGCGGGAAAAACCACGTTGACTGAAAAGTTCCTCCTTTTCGGAGGCGCGATCCAGCAGGCCGGGGCTATCAAGGCCCGTAAAGCAGCAAGGCATGCTGTGAGCGACTGGATGGAAATTGAAAAGGAACGAGGGATATCCATAACAACATCTGTAATGAAGTTCAGATACAGGGGATTTGAAATTAACCTGCTGGATACTCCGGGTCATCAAGACTTTTCAGAGGACACCTACAGGGTCCTTACGGCTGTTGACAGCGCATTGATGGTAATTGACAGCGCTAAAGGGGTCGAACCCCAGACGGAAAAACTGATGGAAGTCTGCAGGATGAGGAATACCCCTATATTAACATTTATAAATAAGCTTGACCGTGAAGGGATGGGACCACTTGATATTCTTGATGATATCGAGAATAAACTTCAGATTGAATGCACGCCCCTCTCCTGGCCCATTGGTATGGGCAAGAGGTTTAAAGGGGTCTACAATCTGTATCATCATGAGCTTCACCTGTTTACTCCCGGACAGGACACAGCAGCAAGGAACGGCATTGTTATAAAAGACCTGTCTGATTCCAGACTGGATGAGTATCTTGGAAGCCAGGCCGATGAACTTCGTGATGACATAGAATTAATTGAGGGGGCGGCCAACCCATTTGAGCTTGAACATTACCTGAAGGGGAATCAGACACCGGTATTCTTCGGAAGCGCAATTAATAATTTCGGTGTAAAAGAGATGTTAGATGCTTTTGTGGAAATGGCCCCTCCCCCGGGCGTCAGGAGTGCTACCTCACGTAATGTCTCGCCTTATGAAAAACCGTTTTCAGGCTTTGCTTTTAAAATTCAGGCAAACATGAATCCTGCACACAGGGACAGGATCGCATTTGTCAGGATCTGTTCCGGGAAATTCACACGCGGGATGAAAGTGATGCACCACAGGATCGACAAGGAAGTCTCTTTTGCAAATGCCACGATCTTTATGGCAAGGGAGAGAGAGAACGTTGAAGAAGCTTTTCCCGGCGATATTATCGGAATTCATAACCACGGCACAATTAAGATCGGCGATACTTTTTCTGAAAAGGAACCATTGAAATTCACAGGCATTCCGAACTTTGCGCCTGAACATTTCTGCAGAGTCACACTGAAAAATCCTTTAAAAACCAAACATCTTCAAAAAGGGCTGACGCAGCTTACCGAAGAAGGAACTGTCCAGGTTTTCCGTCCAATCACGGCCAACGATTATATACTCGGCGTAGTTGGACTTCTTCAGTTTGATATTACAATGGCCAGGCTCAAGTCCGAATACGGGGTCGATGCTATTTATGAACCGGTTGATTATAAAGTCGCCAGATGGGTTGATTGCAGCGATCCCAAAAAAATGGCTGAGTTTGAAAAGAAAAACAGGAGCGGTATTGTCAGGGATTCTGAAGGCTCACTGGCATTTCTGACTACCAGTGAATGGCAGCTCGATTACTACATTGAGAAGTGGCC
>JAUWPC010000004.1 GCA_030611815.1 Desulfobacteraceae bacterium | reverse complement strand
CTGACAAAATCCTTGGAAAGTTGAGGGGAGTCACGATCTGAAAGCTGGTATACCCGGTTGAGAACACCCACGGTCAATGGCCGCTGGCATACAGGACAGAGCCCTTCCAACTCAAGGGTCTCCTGCGGTTCAAGCCTTATTTTGCACTTGCGATGACCGTCTAAATGGTATTTCCCCTCCTCGGGGAAAAACTCAATGGTGCCCCCGAAGCCCCTGCCATCGGTCATGGCCCGGATCACGTGGTCATAATCCAGGTCCGTATCAAACATGTTGGCCTCCCGCCCTAACTTCCCAGGAGAGTGGGCATCGGAATTGGACACCAGTACGTATCTGTCTAATGCGGAGAGGCATCGGTTCATTGGGGGATCAGAGGATAATCCGGTCTCCAGGGCGTGAATGTGGCTTGTGAGGTCCTCAAAACACTCTTCTATGGCATCGAATCCTGACTTGGATCCAAACAGGGAAAACCAGGGAGTCCAAATGTGGGCAGGAATGAAAAAGGCCCTCTCATCGGTCTCTAAGGCAATCTCCAGGAGGTCCTTTGAGTCGATCCCTAAGATAGGTCTGCCGTCAGAAGAGATATTTCCGATCCGGTCCAATCTCTCATTAAACCTGATTACCGAAGACATATGGGGCATGAGGATGAGGTGATGGAGCTTTCTGGTTCTACCCCCTTTTTTATAGATGCAGCTTATCTCGCCTGATAGCAGAAAATGGGTGTTTCCCCGGCATGAAGGAGGCACCTCGGAGCTGATTTCCTTTTGAAGCTGAGGCCTTAGCTGATAGAGTCCCTCCTGGGTCTCCATGAGCTTGTCGTTGAGTTCGGAAACCCATCCGGGATGGGTGAAGTCCCCTGTGCCTATCAGGGCGATCCCCTTTTTTTGTGCCCAGATAGAAAGGCGCTCAGGGTCAAGGGTCTTGGAAGTGGCCCTGGAGTAGTGGGAATGGATGTGAAGATCGGCAATAAATTTCATGCCCCACAAGAAACAACATCACGCGCAGAATGTCAACCCGCGGGACCGTGATTTCAGGTCCTCTCTATTATGAATCTGAATGGATTTCCGCGAAGAGGCGGTTTGAGACCTCAGCCACTTCTTCTTTGTCCACAACCGGTATTTGCTTTATCATACGGTTGATCTCATCTTCGGTTTTATTGATACTCTCTGCAATCATAGCAGGTGAAATCTCTTCTTCCGGAATAGCCGTGCCACACACGACAACAGAGCCCATGAATTCCCCATCCGAAAACACGGGGATCATGCATTTGGACATGCTTGCTTCGCAAGCGACAATTACGGGTTTTCGTGTTTCCTTTGCTTTCTTTGCCATAAATTTTTGGGTCCGGGCACATATTCCTATCAACGATTCTTTATTGGCTCGAATCTCTTTACAAAGCTCGTGCCGTTCCCCACTTTCCTGAAGAACGAAGCTGTGCGGGTCGACAAGGGCTGTCGGCATACTGAGCGCCTCGCTGAGATCATCCAAGATTTGTTGCCATTCCTCTTCGGACTTGATGTAGAATAAGTTCATTGTTGTCTCCTTTGGGTTAGTGCCCATCCATAAATGGTCTTCTTGCCCAATATCTGCGTTATGCTCAAAAAATAATCCTCGGAATATCAAATATATACCTGTGGTTATTTTTCTCGCATGCCTTGATCTTGAACAAAAATCCTCATTTCTGAACGGACACTAATGAGTCATTTCATTAGGCAAAGAACATAAGCGAATAAGAGTTGTGCGTCAACAGTGAATCGGGATTCTAATGCAAAATCGGGGTTTAATGTCTGAAAAAGGGATTATGTTTTCTCTCTGTGCCGATGGTAGAATGCGGTCCGTGTCCCGGATATGCCCTCAAATCATCTCCCAAGGGGAAAATCTTTTCCTTAACACCCTGTATCAGTTGATGATGGTTGCCGCCGGGGAAGTCGGTCCTTCCAATGGAACCGGCGAACAGGGTATCACCCGTAAAAACCACTCCCGATGTGTGAAAGCACACCCCGCCCGGAGAGTGGCCAGGCGTGTGGATCACGGATATTTTAAAATCCCCTAAAGGGATCTCCTGGGCATCGACAAGGTGCCCGTCGGGCTCAAACCCCAGACCGTTTGAATCGAGGGGATGGATCAACACAGGGGCCCCGGTAATTTTTTTTAACTCCTTTGCCCCGCCAACGTGATCAATATGCCCGTGGGTGATGAGGATATAACGGATCTTGAGTCCCAAACTCGATATCTCCTTAACGATACGGAATACCTCGTCACCGGGGTCTATCACAACACCCTCTTTTGTTTCTTTGTGTCCCAAGATGTAACAATTCGACTGATAGGGTCCAACCACTAATTGTCTGAGCATTGTTCCTCCTCAAGGTTAAATTCTTTGTTTTTCTTCGTCACTCGTCACTCCTTGATCGTTATTCGATTACTATTACACAGGCAACTTAAATTGCCTATTTTGCAGAAAGAACTTTCAGAACACGGCACTAGTCGGGCGTGGTGCATACCCCGCAACGATAGCACTCACCCACGCGGCAGGTATCCGATTCCTCTCCCTTCAGGGCCATATCCCGTTCTCTGACCAGATGTTTCTTTGAAATTCCATGATCAATAAAATCCCATGGGAGCAACTCATCAATTCCCTTTGGCCGATATACAAAAAAGTCGGGATTAATATCAGAAAATCTTAGGGCCTTGGTCCAGTCCCCGCCCAATTTATGGGCTGACAACAGGATAGAGCCAACCCTTCTATCTCCCATGGAGAGGAGCGTCTGGACATAGGCCCATTTCGGGATATCCGAACTCACATCGATACCCCCGGCCTTGCCCAGCGACTTCTTCAGCCATTTCTGTTTCTTCTTGATGGATCCCATTTCTTCCATGGGAAACCACTGAAATGGTGTAAAGGCCTTCGGAACAAAGCAGTTCACGCTGAGTTTGATTCTGCCTATTCTGCCCCTCTCAGCAGATTCTCTGACCATATGGTGTTTGATTCCCTTTACAAGTTCCGTGATCTCGCTTATGTCATCAGCCGTTTCAGTGGGAAGACCGATGAGAAAGTAAAGCTTGATAGAAAAATCCCCGGTCCTGGAAATCATGCGGACAGTCTCAATGATTTGATCTCTTGTAAGGTGCTTATTTATTGTCCTCCTAAGCCTTTCAGATCCAGCTTCCGGGGCTATGGTTACGGTCTTCTGACCAGCCGATTTCAGTTTGTCAAGGAGCCCCTGCGTCAAGCTCTCTGCCCTCAGGGACGAGACAGAAAAGGAGCCCCCCTTCTCGACGATCATTGCCATCAGATCTTCTATCCCTGGTATATCAGATACCGCGGGACTCAGCAGGCCTATCTGATGGGATCGCTCCATTGCCTTGAGAACGGATGCGCGCAGCCGTGACTCCTCATAGATTCTTGGAGGGCGATAGGCATAGCCCGCAGCACAAAAGCGGCACGAATGTCCACATCCCCTCCCCACCTCGATCAGGACCTTGTCGCCGAATTCCGTATCCGGAGTAGTAATGGCCGAAATTGGCATCCTTTGTTCAGAGAACCCGCCTTCGGCAGAACAGGCCACCTTGATTTTTTCAGGGACCTGATCTCCTGCCGGGATAAAGGCCTTAAGGGTGCCATCCTTATGGTATTCAGCCTTGTAGAGAAGGGGGGCGTAAAGATTAGGCATATTCTTAGCCAAATTGATAATGACCTCTTCTCTTGTGGCGCTGCCAGTACTGAACTCTGAAAAAAGGTCTATGAATTCATTTAAATTGGCCTCAGCCTCACCTAACAGGAAGAAATCCACAAAGGGAGACAATGGCTCCGGGTTCAGAAAAGTGGTAATCCCCCCTGCCATAATAAGGGGTTTTAGGTCTGACCTTTCCTCAGCGGAGAGGGGAATCCCGGCTAATTCTAAGATATGAAGAACATTGGGATAGTCATTTTCAAAGGAGAGAGAGAAGGCCACGAGATCAAATTCATAGAGTGGGGTCTGCGATTCCAAGGAGAGGAGCGGCTTTCCCGATCGAAGGTAGAGGGACATTTCTTGACCTTCGGGCAGGAAAGCACGCTCTGCAACAACATGGCGTTTTTCGTTTAAAAGGTGGTAAACAATCTGGAACCCGAGGTTTGACATGCCCAAGCGGTAGTAGTTGGGGTATATAAGGGCAATTGACAGCTTACCGCCCCAATCCTTTATTACAGCTCCCTTTTCCTCCGCGAGCCGGGCTCGATAGAGGGAAATGATGTCGCTTGACACGTCTCAATATACCTTCACGGGTTTCCCGCTTACAGCGGGATTTAAAGGTTCAAGGTTTCCCGCTTACAGCGGGATTCAGGGTTCGGCCCGTGGGGGTAATCACGCAAACGCTGGGCAGCTCTGACCGGGTCAATCGGCTTTCACTCGCAGAAAGGTTGGATACTCCAGACTTTCCTTTATGCGGAATCTGTCGAAAAACCCCCTTTTCTCTCGTTTGCACGACCTTTCCTCCAATGAATCAGGCAGGCCCTTTCCCTCCCTTAAAAAGGTGGGCGTGTCAAGGTTCACGCCATTCTTCCTCACAGTCCAGTCCTCCTCAACGTCTTCAGGGGTTACATCTCTTAGCCTGACCACATTATCATAATCCGGGATCGGGGCCTCAGTGGCATCTTTAACAACGGCCCTGAGATAGTTCCGACCCTTCTCTTCAGAATGGCCATCTATCCCGGTGGCGATAACTGTCACCTGGACCTCATCCTCTAAGTCATCGTCAATAACCATTCCCCAAAAGATCTCCGCATCATCATTCACTTCGTTTTTAATGTAGTTGGAGGCCTCTTCAACCTCTTCCATGGTCATGTCGGCTGGTCCGGTTATATTCATGAGGAGTCCTTTTGCCCCATCAATGGAGATGTCCTCTAAGAGAGGGCTGTTGATGGCGTTCTGTGCAGCTTCGCATGCCCTGTTCTCTCCGCTTGCCTTACCCATCCCCATGAGAGCGGTTCCCATCTGTTCCATCACCTTTTTTACATCGGCAAAATCAAGATTGATAAAACCGCGGCTCATAATCAGATCTGAAATCCCCTTGACCGCCTGGAGGAGGACCTCGTCGGCCTTAACGAAAAGCTCTTTAAGGGGTGTGTCTTTATCACCTAAGCTCTTGAGACGTTCATTGGGGATGACAATCAGGCTGTCGACTTGATTCTTGAGGGCCTCGATGCCCTCCATAGCCCTCTTCATTCGCGGTTCTCCCTCGAACTTGAAGGGCTTTGTCACAATAGCTACCGTTAGAGTCCCGTTTTCCCTGCTCTCACGGGCCGCAACAGGAGCAGCGCCGGTCCCTGTTCCTCCTCCCATCCCTGCCGCTATGAAAACCATATCTGCCTTATCCAATGCATCTTTGATTTCGGTAATGCTTTCCTCTGCTGAAGTCCTGCCGATGTCAGGATCTGCCCCCGCTCCAAGGCCCATGGTGATGGAAGGGCCTAATTGGATCTTGTGAGAGCATAAAGATTGTTCCAGATCCTGGGAGTCGGTATTTGCCACAACAAAATCAACCCCCCTCAGGTTTGAACTAATCATGTTGTTAATCGCATTGCCCCCAGCTCCTCCGAGACCCAACACCTTTATCCTGGCGTTGTAGCTCCCCTTTTCGACCTCATCGATGAACTCGAATTTCATAATGTCCCCCTTTCTTGTGATTAATTAATTGTAAATTCCTAATTCCCAACATCCCCCAATACCATCTGCCCATCCTATTCATACATCCATCCCGCAATGCTGCCCTCTCTCCTTTCCTCCCATCCTACTCATCCATTCATCCTAATCATCCCAGTTCTGTCCTTTCCCGACCTCTGTCCTTTTCATCCATCCAATCGACAATCATCAATCCGAAGATTCCTCAATTCTTCAATCCTTCAATCCTTCATCAAACAATATCCCCAAACCATTTTTTCATCCTTGCCATAACAAGGTGAAAAATATTGGCATCCCTTATTCGGAATTTCCGCTTTCTCTTGCTTACTTTGGCGCCATAGAGAACAAGACCCACGGCTGTGGCGTACATCGGTCTGTTGACAATGTCTGCCAGTCCTGTTATCCCCTCGGGATATCCCACTCGAGCCGGGGCATTGAATACCTGCTCTGCTATTTCGCTGACTCCTTGAAGTTCTGCAGATCCCCCCGTCACAACAACTCCCGAACCGGCCCTCTCCTGGTAGCCTGAACGTGCAAGCTCGCCGTAGATCAGGGTAAAAATCTCTTCCACCCTCGGCTCCAAGATCTCTCCCAAAATCTGCCGGGAAAGGGTCCTCGGCTTCCTTCCCCCTACTCCAGGAACTTCTATGATCTCATCCCTCCCGATCAGTGATGAAAGCGCGCACCCATATTTTATCTTGATCTTTTCCGCATCCAACTTGGGTGTCCTCAAGCCCACAGCAATATCATAAGTCAGGTTGTCCCCACCCAGGCCCAGAACCGAAGTGTGTTTGATAGCCCCCCTGGAAAATAGCGCCATATCGGTCGTCCCCCCGCCAAAGTCGATCAACGCCGCTCCAAGATTGCGCTCTTCCTTTGTGAGGACTGCCTCGCTCGACGCTAAAGACTCGAGCACAATATCGTATACATCGAGTCCGGCCCTATTGGCGCACTTTATAATGTTTTGGGCGGATGTGACCGCGCCTGTCACTATATGAACCTTAGCCTCTAAGCGAACACCAGCCATCCCAAGGGGGTCCATAATGCCGTCCTGGTCATCAACTATGAACTCCTGAACAAGGGTATGTATAACCTCCCGGTCCATGGGAATGGCAACCGCGCTTGCGGCCTCAATAACCCGGTCGATATCCTTTTTGGTTACCTCCTTTTCTTTCAGGGCGATGACTCCCGGGGTGTTAAATCCCTTTATGTGGCCCCCGGCTATACCGGCATAAACCGAGCTTATTTCACACCCGGCCATGGTCTCTGCTTCCTCTATCGCTTCCTTAATGGAATTGACAGTATGTTCTATATTAATAACTACGCCTTTTCTTAAGCCCTCAGAAGGATGGCTTCCCATGCCGATTATCTCTACGCCATCAGGGCGAACATCTCCCACCACCGCACACATTTTGGTAGTCCCGATATCCAGACCTACAATGATATCCCCTGCCATTGCGTCGTCACCTCACTCCGCGTATGGAGCAGAGCGCACGGCGTAAAGAATGACCTTCTGCTAAATAGTGCCTGAACGAAAACTGTCTTTTTCGCCCATATCTGCGTCAGACTCAAATTTTAATCCTCGAAATACTCAATGTATTCCTGCGGTTAAAATTTTCGCCCTCCTTGATCTGAACGAAAAATCCTAGTTTTCGTTCGGACACTAAATATGCTGTGCGCTATGCCCTATGCCCTCTGCTCCACACGGATGTCTGTTAGCTGTTTTTGAAAGAGACCACTGCCCCATCCTCATAGTTGAGGTTAATATGAGTCACGGTGTCAATCTTTCCCGACTGGTTCAGATGTTCAGCCACCTTTTTTAACCCATCTATTTTGTCGCCTAATTCGTTCCACATGAATGTAATCTCCGCTCTCAGGTGATTGAAATAGAGAGATATTCCCCCATCTTTCCTGAGATGGATCTCCGAAACTTCCTCTATTGACCAGGGATCATGTTCTGACTCCAAGATACTGATGACATGCATAGTCTTGCCCAATTGCTCCTTGGCCTTTGATCCGTTTTTGGAAAGACCTGTAATGATCGGAAAATCGTTGTCGTCCGATTCGGAAACCGTCTTGAATATCTCGCCCCATCGATTCACGTAGTAAAATCGATCTGTAAGCGCTAATGCTGCGGGAACCTGTTTTTCCACCTCAACAATAAGTGTATGGGGGAAACGCCTTTCCAATTTAACCGCGCGGATCCAGGGGTGCTCCTCCATTTTTTTCTTCAATTTGTCAAGTTTGAGGCCCAACAGGCCCTGCTCAGAGTTCAAGCCACACATCTCAATCAGTTCATTTCTGATCTTTCCATCGACTCCTATCATATCTATTTGCTCAAGCTTCATATAAGGAGACGTAAGCAGATAATGGTAAAGAGATAAAAAGGATAAACTCACGGCGGATATAACGGCGACTAAGAGAAAAACCTTCAACAACCCTGATCCAATCCGTTGGATTACGCCAAATACCGCAAAAATAGCCCACTTCCTTTTTTTCCTGAGAGATCGCTTTGTCAAAATGGCCCGCTTTTTCATAATAGCCCTCCGACTATTTGAATCTCGAGTTCCAATTGCACGCCCGCCGTTCTTCTGACCTCCTCCCGGGCCAAATTGATAAGGGTTAGGATATCCGTTGCTGTAGCGCCGCCCTTATTGACAATGAAGTTGGCATGCTTATTTGAGATCATAGCCCCGCCTATTCTTTTCCCCTTCAACCCCGCCTGTTCGATAAGCCGGCCGGCATAATCGTTGAGCGGGTTTTTGAATATAGATCCGGCGCTTGGATATTCGAGTGGTTGAGTCTCCTTTCGTCTCTTGAGGCAGCCTGCGATCCTCGCTGACACGGTTTCCGGAGTATCCCGGTCCAATCGAAAAAGGACATTGGTGATAACGACCCCTGCTTCCAAATCTAAGTCACGGTATGAAAATCTGAATCGGGACCGATCTCTTGCAGTCAGTTGCCCACTTTGGCTGACCAGCCTGATCTCCCGGACCCTGGGCCCTATCTCCTTCCCAAAGGCCCCTGCATTCATCGCTACAGCCCCCCCTACAGTGCCAGGTATGCCTGCAAGAAACTCTAATCCTGATATGCCTTCCTCCCTGCACCATATCAAAAGATTCACAATAGACAGGCCTGCCCCGGCTAATATGTCCGAATAATCGGATCCCTCATATTGTATATCAGCGAAGGCCCCGGTAAGGAGAATTACTACTCCTCCAATCCCTCCATCCTTGACCAGCAGGTTGCTCCCCCTCCCTGCCACTAAGTAGGGTATCCCTTCGTTGACAAGGAAGGATACCACTCTGCAAAGTCCTTCCGGATCACTTGCTTCATAGACAGCTTCAGCGTTTCCCCCAACCCGGAAGGTAGTGTGCTGGCTCATGGGAAAATCAAACCCGATTTGCCGGCCAGCTATTCGAAGCAGTTCCGTTTTCTGCCGTTCATCCATGTTTCAACGCTCTGCTCCCTGCCCCATCCGCTATGCGCTATGCGCCTAACTTTTCAAAGAGCCGATCACCTTCCCGATATATATTGCCGGCGCCGAGGGTCATGATTAGATCACCCGGCCGCACGAGGTCCAGGAGTGCGGGAAGGATCTCTTCTTGCCGGGCGCAAAAAACCACCTCCTTGTGCCCATGATCTTTGATGCCCTTAGACAACGTCTCCGAGGTGATCCCCTCAATCGTATCCTCCCCAGCGGAAAAAATGGGGGTCACAATAAGGATGTCCGCATCATTAAAGGAGATAACAAAACGGTCAAACAAAGCCTGAGTTCGAGAGTATCTGTGAGGCTGAAATAGAACGATCAATCGCCTTTCAGGCCAGCACTCCTTGACCGTCTTGAGTGTAGCCATAATCTCGGTGGGATGATGCCCGTAATCATCGAGGAGTAAAACGCCATTCTTTTCTCCTTTGAGCTGAAAGCGTCTTGAAAGCCCGCCTAAAATCTTGAGTCCTTCTTTGATGACCCCGATCTCTAAGTCCAACTCGAGGCCAACGGCAGTAGCCGCCAAGGCGTTAAGGACATTATGCTCTCCAGGTATTCCCACTGTTATCCTGCCTAATGAACTGTTCCGGTATATTACTTCAAGGCTGGTGCCCCACCTATCCTTTCTTAGATCTACTCCCCTGAGATCGGCCTGGGGACTCATTCCATAGGTCAGACATCTTTTTTTCAAACGGGGAATAATCCCCTGGATTTCCTCGTTATCAAGGCAGAGTATGGCAGTTCCATAGAAGGGGACCTTGTTTATGAAATCGATGAATGTTTGACGAATGGCTTCAATATCACCGTAATGGTCCATATGTTCGTGATCTATGTTGGTAACCACTGCAATTGTGGGGGATAAGGCGAGAAAAGAGCCGTCGCTTTCATCTGCCTCGGCAACCAAGATATCTCCCTGGCCCAATTTGGTATTGGAGCCGCCCCAGATGTCTAATCTCCCCCCGATGACAACGGTTGGATCGAGCTGTCCGCATGTCAGAATAGAGGCCACCATGGAGGTGGTGGTTGTCTTTCCATGGGCCCCGGCTATGGCCACTCCATATTTGAGTCGCATCAGTTCTGCCAGCATCTCGGCCCTTGGTATTACGGGAATATAACGGTCAGTTGCTTCTAAAATTTCAGGATTATCATCTCCAACGGCCGAGGAATAGACCACAACATCGGCCCCTTTCACATTTTCCCTCCCGTGCCCTTTAAAAATACTCCCTCCAAGGCCTGAAAGCCTTCTCGTTACCGCAGTCTCCTTCAGATCGGATCCGCTCACCCTATAACCCAAATTGATCAATAGCTCGGCTAATCCGCTCATGCCGATGCCCCCGATCCCCACAAAATGAATATGCTTTGCCTTGCCGAATTGTTTCATAACTCAATCCAAGTTTGGAGTTTGGAGTTCGGAGTTCGGAGTTTTTTAACTTTAGGCACTTATAACCATCTCCATTATCTGGTCCACGATAATCTCTGCCGCATTGGTTTTGCTGATTTTCCGCGCCTGTTCGCCCATCTTTGTGAGCTCCGGCCTGTTATCCATATAATTCATTAATGCACGGGCCATTACCTCACCGTTCAGGTCCTTCTGGAGAATCATTTCCGCTCCTCCGGCTCGAACTAAACTACCGGCATTGATTTCCTGGTGGTTGTTCGTCGCATGGGGATAGGGGATAAGGATCGAAGGCTTGCCCAATGCAGCCAATTCAAAGATGGTAGTTGCCCCTGCTCTGCCCACCACTATATCTGCCCGGTTATAAGCTGCCCCCATATCCTTAATAAACGGAACAACATCTCCCTTAAGCTCCCTGACACGGTATTCTTCAACCACGCGAGGGTGGTCAATTTTTCCGGTCTGGTGAATAACTTCGACCTTTTTTTCCCTGCTATTTAAAAAAATCAGGGCTTCCACAAATGCCTCGTTAATCGCCTTGGCGCCCTGACTTCCTCCCACCACCAAAACGGTAAATTCATCACCCTTTTCAGGCTGGTTCACCTGGCTTAAAAAGAGCTCACGTCGGACCGGGTTGCCGGTGAGAATCGGCCTCTTTTTCTCAAAATAGGGTCTGCTTTCTTCAAAAGAGATAAATATGCGATCTACAAATTTTGAGAGCAGACGGTTAGTAACCCCCGGATAGGAATTCTGCTCATGGATCGCGGTGGGTATCCCCATAAACTTTGCGGCCACGCAGAACGGTCCGGCAGAATACCCTCCAACTCCAAGGGCAAAGGACGGTGAAAATTGTCTGATAATAGATGCCGATTGCAGGATGCTCTTGGGCAGTTTCATCAGCACAGGCATACCCTTTTTCCATCCGCGACCCTTTATCCCTTCCACATCAATGGAGATCGCCTTAAACTCCGGTTCCATCGGAGATAAAATCTCTGATTCCAACCTCTTACGGCCAATTACGAAAAGGACCTCCGTACTCTCAAACCTTGTTTTCAGTTCTCTTGCGACGGCTATACCCGGAAACAGATGTCCTCCTGTGCCTCCCCCTGCAATGATTAGGCGAAATCCGGACTTGATTTCCCTTCCTCCATTCTCCATGTGGGAACGATTCTCCCAAACGATTGATACTGGTTACTGGATACTGGTAACCAGTGAACCAGAAACCGTATCTTTTCCTCACATTCAAAATTCGATGTTCGATGTTGGACGTTCGATGTTCATCTTTTTCATTAACCATTCCATCAACTTCGCGATGAAATATTTAGTAGAACACCTATGCTCACAAGGGTTATTACGAGCGAAGAACCACCATAGCTTATGAGAGGAAGCGTTAACCCCTTTGTGGGGAGCAAACCCATGACAACTCCCATATTGATTAGCACCTGGAGGCCGATAAAGGATGTCAGGCCGAACGCCAAATAAGAGCTGTAAAGGTCCTTGGCTTTAAGTGACACTCTTATTCCCCCCATGATCAGGATGCCGAACAGAACGATAATGGCCGCCACACCCACGAGGCCTAATTCTTCGCCCATGATGGAGAGCGTAAAATCGGTATGGGGTTCGGGTAGATAAAAGAGCTTCTGTTTACTGTTGCCTAAGCCCACGCCGAAAATACCCCCTGATCCAAAGGCTAAGAAGGAGTGTATAATTTGGAAACCGATGCCTTGAGGATCATCCCAGGGGTTAATAAAGGCCAACCACCTTTTAAGTCGATAATCAGCATGCCAGATCAGCCATATAAAGACCGGGGCGGAGAGGAGTAAAATAGAAAAGAGCTGAAATATCCTCACACCACCCACAAAGAGCACGATCAGAACCCATCCGCCGATAATCACTGCAGTTCCGAGGTCCGGCTGAAGGACGATAAGAGATATAAACGCGCCGGCAATCAGCAGATGAGGCAAGAGACCCTTGGAGAATGACTCCATGGCTGTTCCCTTCTTGGACATGGAGTAGGCCATATACACGGCCAAAGAGAACTTCACAAATTCAGAAGGCTGAAAGGAGAAGTTGCCTAAACTCATCCACCTGCAGGCGCCACCCACCTTACGTCCCAGACCTGGGACGAAGAGGAGTGCCAGAAGACAAACACTGACAAGGAGTAAGGGATAGACAAACTTTGAATAAAGGGTGCAGGGGATATGCCTTGTTAACACCATAAGGCCGATCCCAATCACACAAAACAGCGACTGTCTCTTGAGATAGAAATAGCTGTCTCCCAAACGGTGTTCGGCCAAGTTGGAGCTGGCGCTATAAACGACGACGAGGCCTAAGGAAATCAGAAGGATGGCAGGAATAAGAATCATAAAATCGTATCCTGAGTCTGCCTGCTTTTTTTCAGCCATTAATAAGCCCCTCGACCGCTTCGCTGAAAACCCGGCCCCTGTGCGGGTAATCAGAAAACATATCAAAGCTTGAGCACGCCGGCGCCAAAAGAACGGCATCCCCATTCCTCGCCATGGAAAATGCCCTAAATACCGCCTCTTCCATGTTTTCGGCTAAGGAAAAGGGGATTTCATCTCTAAAAGATTCTGCTAACAGTCCCTTGGCCTCACCCAAAAAAACAGCCCCTTTTAGCCTTCCACGGCCCGCGGTGACTAAGGGAGCATAATCCGCACCCTTGTGGCGGCCTCCTGCTATGAGAATCAGGGACCGGTCAAAGCTTGTTACTGCCCTGACCGCCGCATCCACATTGGTGGCTTTTGAATCATTATAAAACAGCACACCGTTTACCTCGCCCACATATTCGAGCCTGTGCGGAAGGCCCTTAAATTGATTTATGGTTTTCTGGATCATCGCTGCATCAATCCCAAGAGCCATCCCTGCTAAGACAGCCCCTAAGAGATTTTCCTGATTATGGGAGCCAGGCAGGGCAAAGGCATCTAAAGAAAAACTCTGCCTTGTCGACCCATTCAGGCTGGCGCTAATCCTTCCGCCTTCTAAAAAGGCGTGGAGCCCCTCTCTTTTCTCTGATCCATATAAAAGGAGAGAAACACCGGAAGATGGACTAACTGAAGAAAGCCTTTGGTCATCGTGATTGAGTATTAAGTACTGGCCATCGCCTTGATTCTCATAGAGCCTTAATTTCGATTGGATATAGGCCTCATAGTCAGGATACCGGTCTAAATGATCGGGGGATATATTCAGGATTATGGAGATATAAGGAGAGAAGGTATGGATAGTATCCAATTGAAAACTGCTTACCTCCAATACAAGGTAGTCCGCCTTCTGCTCGCCCGCGGCATAGGCTATGAGAGGCGTTCCGATATTACCCCCAACAAAGACATTGAACCCGGCATTTTCAAGCATACGGCCCAATAAGGTGGTGACAGTGGTCTTCCCATTGGTGCCGGTTACCGCAATTATGGGGGTATCAATAAAACGGCTGGCCAACTCCAATTCGCCCACCACTGGAATCTTTTTTTCGGATGCGGATTTAATGAGTGCCATATCATGGGGCACTCCGGGGCTCAAAATTATAGTATCAACATTTAAAAAGGTCTCTTTCTTATGCCCTCCGACCTCTAAAATAACCCCCAATTCCAGGAGTTCTCTCAACATGTCAGAATCGAGTTCCGATTCCCTCTTCCTTTCGGTTACCATTACATCGGCTCCCTGTCCTGCCAACCATCGAGCAGTCCAGAGCCCTGATGTCCCGAGGCCAACAACAAGCACCTTCGATTTTGGTCCCACCGATAGGCGGGATAGCGGGATTGGATTCTCTGTATTCGGCATTCTGCTTACCTTATTTTGAGGGTGCTGATGGAAAGTAGGGCCAATATGATGGCAATAATCCAGAAGCGAACAATCACCTTTGGCTCAGGCCACCCCTTCAATTCAAAGTGATGGTGGATAGGGGCCATCCGGAAAATTCTCTGCCCCCCTGTCAATTTGAAGTATGCCACCTGGAAGATGACAGAGAGAGCCTCAAAGACAAACAGCCCACCCACGAGGATCAGCACCAACTCCTGTTTCGTGATAACGGCAACAGTGCCTAAGACAGCGCCCAAGGGGAGAGATCCCACATCACCCATAAAAATCTCGGCAGGGTAGGCATTATACCAGAGAAACCCGAGACCGGCGCCTACCACTGCCCCACAGAGCACTGAGATTTCGCCTGAGCCTGGAAGGTAGGGGATCTGAAGATATGAAGCGATTTTTATATGTCCTGCCAGATAGGCAAAAATCAAGTAGCTGGCAAAGGCCACAATGAGAGGGCTTATAGCGAGCCCGTCCAGCCCATCTGTCAAATTGACCGCATTGGACGTCCCGACTATAATGAATGCCGCGAAGGGGATATAGCCCCAACCGAGATCCGGTGACACATTCTTAAAAAAGGGGACGTTGAGGCATGAATCAAAACCCGCATAGAAATAGAGCGCTGAGGCCGCAACAAGGGCGCCTGATATCTGGAGTGAAAATTTGAAAGCAGCACTCAGGCCATTGCTGTTTTTCCTCCTTATTTTCAGATAGTCATCGGCAAAGCCAATACCCCCAAAGAAAAGAATGACAAACATAACGAGCCAGATATAAATATTAATCGGTTCGGCCCAGAGGAGGGTGGCGAAGATAATCGCAGGTAGAATCAGGCAACCCCCCATAGTGGGGGTCCCTGCCTTGAATTTATGACTGGGAGGGCCATCATCCCGGATCTGTTCCCCCACCTGCATAGCGCCAAGTTTCTTGATTGCCCAACCACCAAAAATAAAGCAGATCATCAGGGCGGTCAGGCTGGCGAGGATGGTCCTGAACGTTATGTACCTGAAGACATTCAGCCATGACAGGTCTGTATGAAATAGGTAGATCAATCTGTAAAGCATCTGTGGCGGGCCCTCTGAGAAGGTTGTTTAGGCTGTAGCCTATTAGGCTATTAGGCTCCTAACAGCCTTCAGTCTTTCCCTTGCTGCCGTAAGTGCTTAGAGTTGATGTTTGTTTTTTCATTCGATGTTCGATGTTCGATGTTCGACGTTCATTTTGCGTCCCGTGCCTCTTCCCCCTCAGGCTGTGGCGGCAATCACCACATTCAGGAAGCTTTCTATCCCAAAAGGCTTGAAAAGATGACTCTCAACGTGCGGAAGTCCTTTGTCTAACAGCCTTTGATCCGCGGGATTGCCTGTCATGATAATGATCTTCTCGTCTCGGCCGGTCTTCTTCATCCGCTTCAACATTGCAACACCATCTAACCTGGGCATATTAATGTCGGTAACGACCAGGTCAAAATGGTCTTGCTCCAATTTGTCTAATGATTCCTGCCCGTCGCTTGCTAAGCTCACCTCAAATCCCTTGTTCAGCAGGACCTCTGATAACAGAAACCTGATCCCGCTCTCATCATCCACCACCAATATCTTCTTTGCTCTTTCCATTTCAAAACTTCCTCCTGTAATGGTCACCCAATCCTCGTCTGCCCGGTTCCTGGCAGACACTGCCACCCTGCAAATTTACTCCTTGCTCAATGTCTCTATACCTCTGCTCTCTGCGCCCTGCCCTCTGCGCTATGCTCTCTGCGACGCAGCCCCTCAACCACCTTTTCGAGCCCCATTTTCCGTGAGCCCTTGAGAAGAATCAGATCTCCTTCTCTCATAGTATCTGCTATCTCTTTCACCATTTCATCATGGGTCTCCATAACCTTTAGGCAATCAGCGGGTATGCCTGCAATCTGAGCGCTGTTGATCATCTCCTTGGCATGTTCTCCCATGGCAAAAAAAGAGCAGGCCCCTGCCACAGCAACCTTTTGTCCGGCCTCCCTATGGGCATTGATCGTGGCATCTCCTAATTCCATCATCTCCCCCAGACCCACGATTAGCCTCCCCTCCTTATTCACTATGGAGATGACAGCATCAAGAGCAGCGCCTAAGGAAGAGGGATTGGAATTATATGTATCGTCAACAAGGATAATCCCTTCAGCGATAGAGGCCACTTCGAACCGGCCCTTAATCCCCGAAAATATCCCTAACCCTTCCCTAATATTTTCGGGGGGTTCATTGAGGCCAAAGCCTACTGCGGCCGCGGCCAAGGCGTTTTGAAGATTGTGGAAACCGGGGACCTTTATTTGTACCGGCCAGCAGTTGTCCCGATAGATGAGATCGAAGCGGATCCCTTTTGGCCCGTCATTTTTGATATTGGCCGCCCTGACATCATTTCCTTGCCCGAGACCAAAGGTCATTTTCTGTTTCAAAAATGTTGAAGCCCTCTTCATCAGGGGTCCATCATCGCCATTCAGAATCATGAGACCCCTTGACGAGATCTTGTCTATCAGCTCTGTCTTTGCCTTTGCCACCCCATCGAGATCAGATAACCCTTCAAGATGGGCCATGCCCACGTTGAGGATCACTCCCACATCAGGATCTGCTATTTCAGTCAGCCGGGCAATTTCTCCGGGCCGGTTCATCCCCATTTCCAGTACGGCTCTTTTGTAATCCCCCTTGAGTTTCAGCAGAGTGAGAGGCAACCCGATAAGATTGTTAAAATTCCCTTGATTCCTTAATGTCATGCTGCCAATCTTGAGAATCGCGGCCACCATCTCCTTTGTGGTGGTCTTACCTGAACTCCCTGTGATGGCCACCACCTTGAGGTCGTACCGGCGGCGCCACCATGCGGCCAAATCGCCGAGGGCCTCTAATGTGTCATCAACAGAAATAACAACAGGATTTCGGGATGAGAGCGTATCGGAATTAGCACCTCTAACTGCACATTCCTGCCTTGCCCAGTCATTTTGAGCAACAATGCCCGCCGCGCCTTGCTCAATGGCCTTGGGGACGAAGTCATGCCCATCATACCGTTCTCCCCTCAGCGCCCAAAACAGGTCCCCATGCCGTGTGGTTCTCGAATCCGTATTAATTCCGGCTAAAACGGTTTCCTGATCGCCTGAAATCAGGGTCCCATTTATTGGGCTGAGGATCTCTTTGGCTCTTATTTTGCCCCAACCGGCCGGCATCTTTACCCCTTAACTGGCAGCTCGGGCCGCCACCACCCGATCATCGAAAGCCTTTTTCTCTTTGCCCATGATCTGGTAGGTTTCGTGACCTTTCCCCGCAATCAGGACCAGATCCCCGTTGTGGGCCATCTTAACCGCTCTTTGAATTGCGTTTTCACGATCCAGATCAAGAATATAATCCTTCAGGCCCGATTCAATCAGGCCCTCCTCGATCTGAGCCGCAATTGCGCCGGGATCTTCGGTGCGGGGATTGTCTGAGGTAATGAAGACCATGTCGCTCTGCAGCCCCGCCACACGGCCCATCGCTCTTCTTTTTCCTTTGTCTCTGTCACCTCCACATCCAAACACCGTAAGTACGCGCCCCTCTGTCAACAACCTTACTGCGCTTAGGGCCTTTAAAAGGGCGTCCGGAGTATGCGCATAATCTACAACAAGGGCTAATGCGCGTTTATTCTTGACCTGTTCCAGGCGACCTGGCACCCCTTTTGGCAGTCTTAGGCCGGAACATATGGATTTGAGGTCAATGCCCATGGAAAGCGCCCCTGCCGCGGCAGCCATTATGTTATGTATATCGAACTCCCCTATGAGTGCGGACCCTATTTCCGCTTCACCTTTAGGGGTTATGAGTTTGGCCGTTAGACCTGCCCTGCTTACGTTGACCTCCTTCGCCCTTACATCACACTCTTTCCCCATGCCATATGTCATGACCTGGGCGTCTGTCAGTTTGATAAGTTCTTTTCCCCTTGGATCATCAGCATTAATCACCGCCTTGGCCGGATCCCCATCCCCTTGCTGCGTTAGAGATTTGAAAAGAAGGGCTTTTGCCTCAAAATACGCCTCCATGGACCTGTGGTAATCGAGATGGTCCCTGGAAATGTTCGTAAGGATGGCCACACGAAAAGGACATCCTCTGACCCTTCCCTGATCTAAAGAATGGGAAGAGACCTCCATTACTACATCGCTAACAGCGCTATCGGCCATCTCGCGTAAAATCTGCATAAGATCTAAGGATTCGGGCGTGGTTACCGGAGCTTCCCTGACATGATCTGAAAATCGGTAATTAATAGTCCCTATCACACCTGGCTTTCTCCCGGCCGCAACGAGAATCGATTCAAGGAGGTAGGCAGTAGTGGTCTTCCCATTAGTCCCTGTGATACCTATCAAATTCATCTGTTTGAAAGGACTATCAAAAAACCTGACAGCAAGTCGCGATAACGCTTCACGGGAGTCCGGGACCTGTATCATGGCGACCCTGTTTTTGTTCGGAAACGCACAGGGACGTGGGGACGATTCCGAAACCACCGCTAAGACACCTTTCGAAATCGCATCCCCGATGAAATGATGGCCATCCTGTGCATGGCCTTTCAAGGCGACGAACAGGGCGCCGGGCCCTATTGCGCGAGAATCATAGGAAACATGAGTTATCTCCAAATCAGGGTCACCCTGAAAATCAACAATTTGCATGCCATCTATAAGTTGTTTTAACCGCATACTGTTTTTTCGCAGCACTTGATGATGCTTGAAGTTGGATTCATAATCTTAATCATAATCTTAATCGTAATCATTTTGAGTTTGAGCAGATTATGATTATGATTAAGATTATGAAATGAGGTTACTCTCATTCAATTTATCCTATCCCGGTGGGTTGAAGCTCACGCTTACACGATTAACAGCATTCAGTGGCGATCCGGCCTCCGGCTTTTGTTTTACGGCCAGCCCAGAACCTTTTAAACTTACCTTCAGGCCTAAAGCCCTTCCTCTCTTCAGGACCTCTCTCATGCCCATACCCCTAAAATCGGGCAACAGTCCCTGTCTGAGTTCACCTGCAATCTTATTCACTTCCTCCAATCTCGCGCTGTTGCCGGAATCTTTAGGGGTATCTGACACTAACGCCTTTGCTTTAGCCTCAGCCACTGTGAGTAAGTCCGGCTGAGGATTAACCTTGAGGTGATTAAGAGACCAGGATCCCACATCCTTGAAGACAGGCCCCGCAACCAATCCCCCGTACGCAACGCCCTTTGGTTCATCGACCAGCGCCAAAATCACTAATTTCGGCCTTTCTACAGGGGCAAAACCCACAAAAATTGCGACGTATTTGCTCTTCGAGTACCTCTTTGTCTTCGGGTCAACCTTTTGCGAGGTTCCGGTCTTTCCCGCAACCCTAAATCCACGGATGGCGGCCTTTGGCGCCGTGCCCTCGCTGCCTACGACACCTTCAAGGATTTCGGCCACTCTCATTGCTGTCCGGGTCGAAATAACCCTGCGCACCACCTTAGGGTGAGTCTCTTCAACCAAGCCTCCCGATTCGTCGACTATTTTCTTAACAACATAAGGACGCATCAGTTTCCCTCCATTTGCAATTGCCGCCATGGCCATTGTCAGTTGTAAAGATGTGGCGGTCATCCCCTGTCCAAAAAAGAGCGTTGCCCGGTCGATCGTTCTTGCCTTTTCCGGCTTTCTGATAAAGCCTTTTCTTTCTCCCAACAGGCCAATACCTGTCTTGCTGCTAAACCCAAATTTTTTTAAGTAGCTGCAAAATCTTGCATATCCCAGCTTTTGGCCAATCTTGATGGCTCCGATATTGCTGGAATGTACGATGATATCCGAAACACTCAATTTGCCATACTTGTGAGTATCGTGGACCACGCGCCCACCGACCTTATATTCCCCCTCTTCACAATCGAATTGGGAAAGAGGCGTTACCACCGATTCCTCTAAAGCTGCTGATAAAAGAAACGCCTTCAGGGTAGAGCCTGGCTCGAAACAGTCGGTAACGATCCGGTTTCTCCATTGATCCGGCCTGTATTTGGAAAAAGCATTGGGGTTAAATTCCGGAACCACGGCCATGGCCAAGATCTCACCCGTCTCCGGGTTTACCACAATGCAGTGTCCCCCCCTGGCTCTTGTCTTCTTTACTGCGATTTTGAGGGCCTGCTGGGCCTTGTATTGAATCTCTTTGTCGATTGTGAGGAGCAGGTGGTGCATCCCCCGGCCTGAAGGGTCTGTTCTGTTAATAGAGAAGGACCGGCCCAATGCATCCCGCATGCGGATAAGTCTATGTTGTGGGCCTTTCAAAGAGTCGTCATATCTCTTTTCAAGCCCTTCTAATCCCTGATTATCAGCGCCGGAAAAACCGATCAGGTGAGCGGCAATTTCCCGGCCTGGATAGTACCGCCTGGTTTCGGTAGTCACACCGATACCACCTATTTTCAGATCTGACACCTGTTGGGTCAGGGTTGGGGAAATTTTCCTTTTTATCCATACAAAAGAACGATCGCGTCTCAGGAGTTTAAGGATCCTGGTCTTTTTTTCACCCAAGATCCTGGACAATTGTCTCGCTGTTTTGCTTTTTTCTTTAATCTGTTTTGGATGGGCAAAAACAGACCCCACCTGCACACTGATGGCTAATTCATTCCCTTCCCTGTCATAAATGGTTCCGCGTTCGGGAGGGAGTTTGGTCGTTCCGATTATACCGTTTTCAGCAATGCCTCGCAGATAATCTCTTTCTATGACCTGGAGCTGGTAGGCCCTGGCAAGGATTACCCCGAAACCGAGCAGGAAAAAAGTGGTTACCACATAAATGCGGAATCGAATCCATTTCTTTTCCTTAACCTTCATGGCAACATAACAATCTGTTCAGGAGTGGGTTGTCTCAGTCCCAGATCCTTAACGGCTTTGGACTGCAAATTTTGAGGCGATTTTAAGAGGGCTAATTCCAATCTCAGTTTCCGATTTATCTCTTGAAGCCTCATCTCTTCTTTCTTTAATTGACTGAGGTCATAACCGATCTGAGTTTTTTCAAAATTTGACCATACATAGCTGATCCCGCTTCCCATGAAGAACAACATCATCAGGATAATCAGAAGACCTTGTCTTCTCGTGAAACGAGACCTGCGCTTTTTAAACCGGGAATTCCTGACCCGAATACCTGTCTTAGCATTGCGGGACACCATCATCCTTGACAACTTCTCTGGTCTTGTCATGGCGAAACCCTTTCTGCAGCCCTCATGATAGCGCTGCGTGCTCTCGGATTTTTGTCAATCTCTTCCTGGCCCGGTTTCAAACCCTTTTTGAACAGACGTCTAAAAAGGGGAACCTTCCCGCAGACACAATGAGGAAAATCGGGGGGGCAGGAACACGGCTTCTCCCATTCAACCATCGTACGTTTGACGCGTCGATCTTCAAGTGAATGGTAGGAAAGCACCACAAGCCTCCCATTTAGCGCCATCAACGAAGGGATTTTGTTAAGAAACGTGTCGAGATTTTGCAATTCTTTATTGACTGCTATTCTGAGGGCCTGAAATGTTCGTGTTGCGGGGTGCCTGGCCCTATACCGACGAGACTTAGGAGATACTGCATCAATCAAACCAGATAGTTGGGACGAAGTTTCAATTGGCCCTTTTGCGCGCTCTCTAATAATGGCCCTGACAATCGATTTGGCGTTCTTTTCTTCGCCATAATCTCTCAATATTTGTTCGAGGTCCTTTGGAGGGATGTCGTTTACAAGATGACTTGCAACAAGGTCGTTGTCGGGATTCATTCTCATGTCGAGAGGCTCCCCTCTGCTAAAGCTAAACCCCCTGCCAGATTTCTCAAGCTGGTAAGAGGACATCCCCAAATCTAATAAAACACCCTCAACCCTCCTGATGCTGAGGTCTTTAAGGACCTCATCCAGGTCAGCAAAATTCGCCTTAATCACGCAAACTTTATCGCCTGAGGTGGCCAGTCTCTTCTTTGAGAGGCGGACAGCGTCAGGGTCTCTGTCCAAGCAGATCAGGCGCCCTCTTCCGGCCAACCTCTTTAAAATAGCTGTGCTGTGACCGCCGGTGCCTGCGGTTCCGTCTACATATACTCCTTCAGGATCATGGACAAGGTACTTGACGACCTCCTTTACAAGCACCGGCGTATGAAGGTATTCCAAAATTGAACCTTCTTAAATTCGCAGTTCCAAGAGAGACGGGCTGGCCTCTGGAAAGGCATCTTTGGCTCTTTCAAACTCCTCTTCCCATCTTTCTCTGTCCCAGATCTCAAATTTCTTCAGTTGACCTGCGAGCACTACCTCTTTCTGTAAGCCTGCATCCTCTCTCAAGCTGGGAGGTATCGTTATCCTCCCACTCTTAACGTGACATTCCACAGCGGATGAGATAAAACCTCTTAAAAAGGCGATTCCTGCCTTATCAAACAGGGGAAGATTAGCCGCTTTTTCTTCAAGGGTCTGCCAATCGTCTCTCGCAAAAGCCCAGAGACAGTTATCCCTGCTGGTGACCATTAGGCAAAGATCACCTTTCCGGTCTAACACCTCCCGGAACCTTGCCGGAATTGCTAACCGGCCCTTGTCGTCAAGGGTATGTTTTGAACGTCCTCTAAACATGGCGTTTCCGTGACACTTTATGACACTTTATTCCACTTTGTGACACTATCACTAAAAAAAACCATTTTGTCAAGAAAAAAATAAGAAAATAAACTATTTGGGAAATATTTCTTTGTTTTGGACGGGTTGTTCTGATCAAACTCAATATAATGGGGTCAAGGAAAGCCGCACCACTACATATATTCCCTATCTGGGTGAACCAGGAGGTTGAAAATGTGCTATGGAGGGCTAATTAGGCGAGGAAAAGAAATAAATTAAAGATGTGGCATAAACAATAAGGAAAAGAATATTCAAAATTAGGCCGGAATAGGCATAATCCTTGTCGCCAAGTTCCTCGACAAGCGGGATCGATTTTAGAGATAGAACAATCCCTGTCAAAAGGATTAGAGGCGTAATTGTCAAATAGGCAATCGAGACCTTGAAAGGTTTGAGATCCTCCCCTAAGCCGAGGAGCAAGAGCCCGGTGATCCCGGCCGCCACAAAGGGGGCCAAGAACCCGGCAATTGCCAGGTTATTCGGCTTTTGAAATCCTGGGAGTGCCACTATATCACCTTCTTCCAAACAATATGCTCTGACCTCTTGTGTATTCGAGGTATTTGTAGCAAATGGCGGCTGTTGCGAGTCAGGGGAAAGCGAAACCCTTTCTGCCCACCCATCAGATTAGGCTCCATACCGCTCACGTTCATAACTAAGGGTTTTTCCATGGTCTAACTCTAAGAGACGATCAGAAAGACCCTCCTTAGCCAGTTCCTGCTTGAGTTGAAACGGTGGAAAATAGACCGGCTCGTCCCCTAAACGAAATGTCCCCCAGTGAACAATGAGGAGATGCTTAGCCCGGAGTTCCCGAAATGCCCGCACTGTTTCTCGAGGGTTTATGTGACTGGCGACCATGAACCAGCGAGGCTCATAGGCGCTGAGGTTGAAAATCGCAAGGTCTATGGAAAATTCTTTTCCAATCTCCCTAAAACCATCAAAATAGCCCGTATCACCTGAGATAAAGATTGTAGCCCCACTCTTAGTCTTGAACAGGAAAGAACCCCACAAAGACCTGTTGGGTCCGACCAAAGGGTTGCGCATGGTCCAGTGGTTACAGGGGAGGAGCGTGATTTCCCTCTCTCCCTCTTCAAAGGTATCAAACCAGTCCATTTGTGTCCGTCTCTTCATTCCCAGATCATCAAAAACATCGTTATAGCCCAGAGGCGTGATCAGGTGGGTCTCTTTGTCAAGAACCCCTAAGGAAGTCTTGTCCAAGTGGTCATAATGACCATGGGTGATCAGGACATGATCAGGTGTGGGCATCTCCTTGATATCAGAGGCCAATGGCGTAAAATCCTTGATGAACCAGGAGAGATCAAAAAAAATAGGGTCCACGAGGATATACTTATCCACGTCCTTTATCATCATACCGGCATGCTTGATAAACGTGATCGAAAGCCCCTTGTTGCTCCTGACAGGTCGCCAGTCAATAGAAACGGGAACCACACGTTCTCGATCGTAATAAGCCTTGAAACGGTTTTCGCTAAATAACTTCCACCGTAAGATCTGCCAGGGATTCTTATGCCCTCCCGCACCAAAGGGACTTATAAAGCGGTCATTGCCGTGATGGATCTTCTTACGCGTAATTTCTCTGAGACTAAGCCCGTTAGGTTGAACCCCTGCCCGGTTCTTGTTGTCCCCAGCATTAACGGACCCAAGAACTGAACAAGAGGGGAAAAAGCTTAACATAAGGGCCATTTTGCTCCAACTAAGGAGTTTCTTGATAAGGTGTCGACGGGTCATCAGGCTCAAATTTTAATCCTCGAAATACTCAATGTATGGATGCCTGTCCCGCTGTATTTAAGCGGGGCGGTTAATCCCGCCATCGGCGGGATCGCCTTCCCCCGCTCAAAGTGCGGGATCTTCGACTTGATCTGAACAAAAAATCCTAGTTTTCGTTCGGGCACTAAGTGACTATCTGACGATCTCTACAACTTCAAGGTTTAGATTCGATTGTTGAAAGAGTAAATGAGCCTAACAATTTCCCTGAAAAACTGCAAGAGCCTCTGCGCATCGCTTAGGGGAATGGAGAGGAACTGTTTGCATTCATATATCGTATGCTGTACTATTTAATTATAATTCGCAATTCATTTTAGTCTGAGGAATCAGAACCTCGTGGTTAGACCTAAAGTGATCAGTTCAAGGTTCAAAGTTATAGCCTGCTGATATTGTTAACTTTATTGATGCCGCCTGAGGCGAGACTCACTTTAGGCACTTCAACTTTTAGGGGCTCCTTAGATATGAAACACCTGCTTCAATCAAGATCTAAAAAGATTAGTGATCCGGCCGGTCGTGAAGTAGAGATCCTGGAAGACAGCCAGGCTTTGAAAATTGCGGCAGAATCCGGTTGCTCAGTACATGATGTCTACGTGGAGGCCTTGGGTCTCGGGATTTATCCCTATCGATATATCCGCAACAGAGAGACGATTTCGCGAGAGGAGCAACTCAGGCTTTCAAAGTCCCGTGTGGCCGTGGTTGGTGCAGGGGGGCTCGGTGGGCAGGTTATTCTGCTGTTGGCCAGGGTTGGAGTCGGGCAGATTGTGGTTGTGGATTATGACCGCTTCGATGAGACCAACCTGAATCGCCAGGCGCTTTCAAGTCAAAGGGCCATTGGCAAGTCTAAATCTGAAGAGGCGGTTATGGTCGTTGGCGCCATTAATCCCGGCGTTATAGTTACCCCCCACCAGGTCAGAATTGATCCTTCAAATGCCAAGGAGGTGTTGGGGGGCTCAGATGTGATTGTAGATGCGCTTGACAATATCCCGGCCCGTTTCACTATAGAAGATGCCTCCAAATCAATGGGAATTCCCTTAGTGCACGGGGCCTTGGCAGGCCTTGAAGGCCAGTTGATGACTGTTTTTCCGGATGACCCGGGGATAAAGCGTCTCTACGGAAGCAGCGTAGCAGGCGGGGAAAGGTCAAAAAGCCCGGAAGCGATTCTCGGTGTCCCCGCCCTGATGCCGTCATTTATTGCCACGCTACAGGCTATGGAAGTTTTGAAGATAATTCTTAAGCGGGGCAGGCTTTTCAGAAACGTCATGGTCCATGTGGACTTAGAGAGCGGCAAAATGAATGAGTTCACATTTGGAGACTCTGACTGAAATCCCTCCCTGCTCTCCTTTGACAACAGGGCAGGAAGGAACAAGCTTGGGCCATTCAGTCTTGCCAGCGATAACCCGGGCCTCCGCCTAAACCACGGTGGCTATGTCTATCTCCCCATCTGTGACCCTTGCCCCTGCCAAGTCCCTGGGCAAGAAGCCTGGAGGTCTGTTCAGGGGTCAGGATATTTCGAAAGGCTAATCTAAGATCTGTCCTCTTTTCCTGTATTTGTCCCCTCAAATTCCGAGCTTCCCCCTGGATCGCCCTGATTTTGTCCGGATCGAGCTTGGTCTGAATCCATAATAACCTTAGTTCAGCCCTTTTCGCCAACAACTGTGCACGGATCGGTGTGACCTCTTTCAAAAGCGATTCACGCAAGGCCCTGATTTTTTCAGACTGTTCCGCTGTCAGGTTTAAAGATGCCAGGGCAGATGGTGTCGCACACCATCCCCCTCCTCCCCAGTTTCCCTTGCCACGTGGGCCGGCCATCACCAATGTCGCCGAAGCGACTACAATTAGAAATGCTGCAATAACGCTGATTTTTTTCATTTAACTTTACCTCCTTGCTGTCAAATTAAGTTGATTTCTCGTAAGTTGATTTCTCGTGAACAGGGACAGCCCCTGAAAGTTCATCGTGTAGCCTTGATACAGCAGGAATCATGCCAAAGCCGGACGTTTAATGCTAAGGCGTGGAAATAACAAGGAATCCAGGATGTATGGAACACTGTAAGGTATCCGGTCAGGATAGGAATGAGGCAAGATATGTCGAGGGAGGGAAGTCGATGTCGACACAATCGTCGAATGGTCGTCTGAATATTGACAAATGGATATTGACAAATGGCAAATGACCAGTGACTATTAAAAAATGACTAACAAAAGAAAAACCGTTAGCCCCACAGAATCTCGGCGGTCTCCTGGGCCATTTCTCCAGCCCTTGGCCGTGGCCCTTGTTTCCCTTGTCCTCGTTTCCCTCGCATTGATTACGGGATTGATGGACCTCAGGGCCCTTGACAAGACCCTTATCGGCTA
>JAUWPC010000162.1 GCA_030611815.1 Desulfobacteraceae bacterium | reverse complement strand
TATTTCGTCCTAATTTGTGCGAGTTTCTAAATCCAAAATCGTGACTGAACAGGATTTTCTGTCAAGCACTAATTTAAGGATATAAACCATTCTGATATATGATCTCTTAGGGCTCGCCCAAGAATAACCTGACAGAATTGGCGCTCAGATTCGTGTTAGATTTGCTCGATCCGATTTCGTAAAACCACAGGAATAGTACGACTACTTCGAGGATTTTGCGAATGAGGATCGGGCGAAGATGACATGAAGATGGGATGCGAAAATGGGAAGTTATTCTTGGACGAGCCATAGATTAAACGCGTGAAGAGGGGCCATGAGGGAAGGGAAAATCGGAAAATTACATATTTTGACGGATACCCTGTTGCAGTCTCGCTTCTCCCACATCGAGCTTACCGAGCAGGCGATTGCCGGAGGAGCGGATACGATACAGTTCCGTCACAAGCTGGGCACTACCCGTGAGATGATTCAGGTTGCCACAGAGATGAAGAGCCTCTGTAATGAAAAAAGCGTCATATTCATTGTAAATGACCGCATAGACATTGCAATCGCTTCTGAGGCAGACGGTGTACACTTGGGACAGGATGATTTCCCCATCCCTTTGGCGCGGAAACTACTCGGGGATAACCGGATTATCGGAGGTTCGGCAGCCACCATGGAGGAGGCCAAAAAATGCCTCTCTGACGGCGCCGATTACGTGGGATTCGGGCCTGTCTACCCTACCGGCTCCAAAGACGATGCAGGCCCTGTGAGCGGAATTGATATCCTGAGAGAGATAGTTGAGACCATCCCCCTCCCGATCATTGCCATCGGCGGGATAGATGAAGGAAACACACCGGAGGTTATGAAGGCAGGCGCGCACGGTATCGCCGTAATTTCGGCGGTTTGCTGTAGAGAGGACCCTCGGCAGGCAACTAAAGGGCTTTATGAGGCCATCCGTTCAGGAAAATCCGGGGGGAGAAGACATGCCTGAGACCTTGGCTGATATCGGAGAATTCGGCCTGATTGACAGGATTGACAAACTCCTCAGGGAAGAAGGCGCTCGACTCCCTGAAAAGACCTTGGGCATAGGAGACGATTGCGCCTCTTTTGTAAGCCGCCCCGGGTACGAACTCTTAGTTACATGTGACGCTATTGTAGAGGGACGGCACTACCTGCCCCGGTTTATTTCTCCCATCGATTTGGGGCGACGCGCCATGGACCTGAACATCAGCGACATCGGCGCCATGGGTGGACACACCCTCTATGCACTCGTGTCCTTAGGATTGAGGGCGGATACACCGGTAAAAGACGTGGAAGCCATGTACCGCGGATTTATTGCGGAGCTAAACCCATTTGATGCCGCCATTATTGGCGGCAACCTCACCAAGTCTGAGGGCGCCAATTTTATCGACATCACCTTGATTGGAGAAATAGAGTCGGGCAAATCGGTCCGTCGCTCCACGGCAAAACCAGGAAACACAATCCTGGTAACCGGGTATCCTGGCCAGGCAGCCGCCGGATTACAGATATTGCTGAAGGCCAGGCCTGTTGATGACGTGAGAGCCCACCCCCTGGTGCAGGCCTATAATACGCCATCCCATCGAGCGCGCGAGGGAGAGGCAGTTGCAGGGGCCGGCCTGGCAACCGCGATGATCGATACCAGCGACGGGCTCTTAGGGGATCTGGGCCATATCTGTGATGAGAGCGGGGTCGGCGCCCGGCTAATTCAGGAAAACCTGCCGATCAGCAGTGCATTACGGGAAGCTGCTGAACAGATGAAACAAGAACCGCTGGACTTCGTTCTCCAGGATAGCGATGACTATGAACTTATCATTACCTGCCCCCCTGAACATGTGGACGGGATCTGCTCCCTGATTACTTCATTGAGTCATATCCCTGTTACCGAAATCGGGACAATCACCGAGAAAATCGATGGAATCAAACTGATATCGCATGACGGCATTCCCCGTGATATGACCCCTTCTGGCTGGGACCATTTTGCAAAATGAGGAGGAAAGTATGTCTGACCAGCAATTAGCGCAAAAAGCATCCGAAAATCTCAAGGCCCTGCGGACAAAAAAGCCGTTGATCCATAACATCACTAATTTTGTAGTCATGAACTACACGGCAAATGCCCTCTTGGCCTGCGGCGCTTCGCCCGTAATGGCCCACGCGCCAGAGGAAGTGGAAGAGATGGTATCATTCGCCGGGGCCTTGGTGCTAAACATAGGAACCCTTACCATCCCCTGGGTCGATTCCATGCTGATTGCTGGAAAAAAAGCCAATGAGCTGAATATCCCTATCGTCCTTGACCCTGTGGGATCAGGAGCGACCAAACTCCGCACCGAATCAGCCAAACGCCTCATTAATGAGCTTTCTGTAACCGTGATTCGTGGAAACGCTTCTGAAGTCCTCTCCCTGGCTCAAGAGGGGTCCCGTACTAAAGGGGTGGACTCTATTCATGGTGTGGAAGAAGCGGCTGATGCAGCGCTCATGCTTGCTAAAGAACTTAACACCACACTCGCAATCACCGGACCAATAGATCTGATAACTGATGGGGAGCGTATCTACAAGGTTTTGAACGGACACGAACTTATGGGTTTTGTAACAGGGACCGGCTGCACGGCCACCACCCTGATCGGAGCATTTCTCTCCGTAGATAACGATCCTGTCAGTGCCACCGCGACCGCATTGGCATACTTCGGTCTGGCAGGAGAAAAGGGAGCGGCCCATTCCAAGGGCCCCGGAACCTTCCAGATAGCCCTGCTCGACGCCTTGTTCACCATCAATGAAGAACAAGTCAGGAAAGGGGTCAGGATCGAAAAGCGACCAAGATAAGACCACATGCCAATGAGGTCTTCTCCTCGCTTTTTTTTTGACTATCCACTGATCTCTGGCTATAGTACCGCTTCAAGGGGACTTATCATGGAAAAACAGCATGGTGCCACACTCTTCCTCATTTTTTTTATCTGCTCTCTGCTCCTCCTCCTGAGACTTTTCTGGACCTATGTGTCAGCCATTGTGTTGGCGCTTCTCTTGGCGAGCGTTTTTTACCCCTTATATTCCTGGGTCAAAAGGGTGTTGCGGGAGCGGGAATTATTGGCATCCCTAAGCGTAACCTTGTTTATACTAATAATATTGGTCATTCCAGTAGGATGGTTTATCGGGACCCTATCTAATGAGGCCTTCGACTTCTACCAACGGAGCAGCAACGAAGTCTCCCTGAAGCAGATCCAGGATATTATAGAAAATGATCCTGTCTGGGCTGAACGCTTCAAAAAACTCGGCAAAATGACAGGCCTTACCATAACCCCTGAGACAGTTGAGGAATTAGCCAGCTCAATAGGGAAGAAAGTGGGTCTGTTTCTTTATAGCCAGATCAAATCAATAGCCTCTAACCTCCTAAGCTTCCTGATCCACTTCTTCTTGATGATGATGACCATTTTTTATCTTTTTCGGGATGGCCCCCGGCTCAAGGAGTATCTTGTCCAATTGATGCCGGTCCCTAAGGAACAGCTTGAAAAGGTGGTCAGCAAGTTCCAGGAGATGGGGAGCGCCATCATTGTCGGCAATGGCATGTCAGGGATCATCCAGGGGATATTTGGGGGCTTTGGCTTTTTCTTTTTTGGGTTGGGCTCCCCCTTTCTATGGGGTACGGTTATCACCTTTATGGCATTCGTGCCCATCGTGGGCGCTACCGCAGTCTTTGTCCCGGCCACTGTCATTATTATGCTAACAGGGAATACGGGGCTCGCGTTAGGCTATCTGATTTACAACCTCTCTTACAGTTCCATTGTTGAGTATTTGGTCAAGCCCAAGCTGATCGGCAAGGGCATGCAGATGAATTCACTCCTTGTTTTCATCGGCATTTTAGGGGGGTTAAAACTATTCGGTCTATTAGGGATCATTTACGGTCCATTAATTATGACTATATTTCTGACATTGGCGGAGATATACAGGCTCGAATACAAAAAAAGCGCAATCTGAACGAATCTGTGTTTCTGAATCGTTTCAAATCCAAGGAGGATAAACATGGACCCTGAGAAAATCCTTAGCGGGAAAAGAATCTTGATCGTTGACGATGAGGAGGACATCCTCGAGTTTCTGACTGAACTTCTGGAGGTATGCAAAATCGACAGGGCATCAACCTTTGAAGAGGGGAAAAAACTCCTTGAATCCCACTATTATAACGCGGCAGTCCTCGACATTATGGGCGTTCGAGGATATGACCTGTTGGAGATTGCAAATACGAGGGGAATCCCTGCCCTTATGCTTACCGCCCACGCCCTATCACAGGAGAACCTTAAAAAATCATTTAAAAAAGGGGCATCCTATTATGTGCCCAAGGATGAAATCGGCAAGGTAGACGTATTCTTGGCAGACATCCTTGAGGCCATAGATGAAAAGAAAAACATATTTGTCAAATGGTACGAAAGGCTGAGCGGCTTTTGTGACAGGAGGTTTGGCCCGAACTGGAAAGACGACGACCCTGAGTTCTGGGATTCCCTTATGAAATATTGATATGAATTTAGGAATTTTGAATTTAGGAATTTTGAATTGAGGAATTGAGGGATTGAAGGATTGAAGGAGGATCAAAGATGGCAAAACGAGGCGTTGGCATCACAATTACACAACATATCCTGAACCAGCAACGGCAGAACCCTGAGGCAACAGGCGGTTTTACCACCTTGCTGTACGAATTAATCGTTGCGGCAAAGGTTATTTCCAGGGAAGTAAACAAGGCAGGCCTTGCGGACATCTTAGGCTCCACAGGTAGCATCAATATACAGGATGAACAGGTTCAAAAACTTGACGTATTTTCCAACCAGATCATCATCGAGCGTATGCAGCATATAGGTCAACTTTGCTGTATGGGCTCTGAAGAGAATGCAGACCTGATTGATATCCCTTCTAAGTATCCTAAAGGGAATTATATCATCGTCTTTGATCCCCTTGACGGCTCTTCAAACATCGACGTCAATGTGAGCATCGGCACCATCTTCGGGATTTACAAGAAGAAGAGCGCCGAGACCGATATTGATCTCCTCATGGGGGACGTCCTGCAGCCGGGCCTGAACCAGGTAGCAGCAGGATATTTCATTTACGGCTCAAGCACCATGATGGTCTACACCACAGGAGATGGAACAGGTGTGCACGGGTTTACCCTCTACCCGAGCGTCGGGGAATTCCTCCTATCTCACGAAAACATCCGCATCCCTGAAAGAGGAAAGATCTACAGCGTCAATGAGGGAAACCACGACTACTGGGATGAAAAGACCCTCGCCCTTGTGGACTATTTCAAGGCAACGGACAAGAAGAGCGGCCGGCCCTGCACATCCAGGTATATTGGAAGTCTGGTAGCCGATTTCCACCGCAACCTCCTCAAAGGGGGCATCTTCATGTATCCCGCGGACAACAAAGACCCAAAAAAGCCGTCGGGAAAGCTGCGACTTATGGTGGAAGCCAATCCCCTGGCACTGGTGGTCAAGGAAGCGGGGGGATACGCCAGTGATGGCAACGGTCCGATCCTTGAGATAGAACCAAAGGAACTCCATCAGAGGGTACCGCTCTATATCGGAAGCAAGGAGGACGTAGAATTAGCTGAGAAATTTATAAGTGGTAAGATTTGATCACGCAAAGCCGCAAAGACGCAAAGATAAAAAACTATGACTGAAAACGAAATTGCGAAGATCGTTGTTGATGCGGCGTATCACATTCATAGAAGGTTGGGACCTGGTCTGTTGGAATCGGTCTACGAGGTTATTTTGGCATAGCTGACGTATCTGAGATTAGCTGATAAAGGATGGCATTTTTCGGGTTGCCAATAGACCGTAGGTTTTCTTTGCGTCTTTGCGGCTTTGCGTGAGACCCTATTTGCTGTTCACGAAATAGAATCTCTCTTCTGGGAGTTCGATGCATGTCAGCCTGTTCCCATACACGGCCCCTGTGTCCAAACCAATTTTGTTATCCATTACCAGGGGTTTAGAAAAAGGGGTGTGACCGAAGACAACCTTTTTCCCAAAATTATAGCCCGATGAAAGGAAAGGCTCCCGAATCCACGTCATGTCCTCCTGCGTCTGGCATTCTAAATCTACTCCAGGCCTGAAACCGGCATGAACCAGATAATAATCCCGGAGTTCCATGAATGGCTTGAGTGAACGGTAAAAAGAGATGTGATCAGGAGGGACCAGAGGCCCCTCCCCTTCCGGCTTTTCTGCCAAATAGCTTTTCAGTGTTGTTAATCCCCTGTTGGCAAGATAGAGATCCTGCTCCTTGCCGGAGAGATAATCGAGCAGCATCGCCTCGTGGTTACCTAACAGGCAACTCACATGTGGGTAATCCCGGATAAGCTCAAGAATGCACTCAACCACCCCCTTGGAATTACTCCCCCTGTCAATACAGTCACCGATAAAAATAAGCGCATCTTGCCCCGGTCGCCATGGGATCTTGTCGAGGAGCCTCTTCAGCATATCAAGGCACCCGTGTATATCTCCGATAATAAATGTCGTTTCCCTCTCCATTAAAACCCGAAGATAATAGTAGGCCGTTCCCTCGAATCCAGGCGGTTCAGGCCAGCGTCTTTGGCTGCACTCACGGCCGCCCTGAACTCCTCTGGCCTGAGCCGCCGGTTGATCAGATCATCTGCATCAGCATCGCCGCATGGCCTGTACTGATCCATCACGTTGACGTATGTCTCTAATGATATCTCATTCGCCAAGAAATCCATAATCCTATCAGTTCCAGCCACATCATTCGGCATAACGAGATGCCTTATGAGCAACCCCTGAACTGCAATCCCTTCACCGTCAACCAAAAGATCGCCTACCTGGTGATGCATCTCTTTTATGGCCGCCTTAGCCCGTTCTCTGTAATCAGGCGCCTTGCAAAACCGTTCTGCCCATCCATCCTCCCAGAATTTGAAATCAGGCATATAGATGTCAAAAATCCCGTCTAATAGGGCTAATGTCTCTACGCTTTCATACCCGCCCGAATTATAGACTAACGGTACATTCAGGCCCTGTTCAATGGCGGGGATAAGGGCCTCTAAGATCTGCACAACCGTATGTGTCGGAGTAACAAAATTAATATTATGACAACCTTTCTCCATCAACTCGATCATCATAGCAGCAATCCGGGCAGGCCCCACCTCCACCCCTTCATTCAGGTGACTGATATCATAGTTCTGGCAAAAGCTGCAAAGGAGATTGCAGGAACTAAAGAATATGGTCCCGGAGCCACGGTTCCCCACCAGGGGTGCCTCTTCACCAAAATGGGCGTTGTAGCTGGCGACCCTGGCTCTCCTCCCGGTGCGGCAATAGCCCGTCTCCCCGTCCAACCGGTTCACGCCACATTCGCGGGGACAAAGATGGCAGGACTCCATTAAAGCCGATCCCTTTTCAATCCGGGCCTCAAGCTCCCCATCTCTATAAAGCTTTAAATAAGATGGCTCCCCCATTTTA